>DVEF01000042.1 GCA_015295805.1 Geminocystis sp. M7585_C2015_104
GTGGGGGTAGGGCATAGGGGATAGGGTGTAGGGGGTGGGGTGTAGGGGGTTATAAAGAATCTGTGTTGGCAAGGTTTTCTTCGAGGTTTTTTCTGTTTTCGATTTGGCAGAGGAAGTAGCCTGTCATCATAGCGGAGGCTAAGAGATGGGCGAGTTTTTCTCTGTCAGTGATGATTTGGACATTGAATCCCTCTTGGGGTAATACCCCCAGCAAACCTTGTACATTGTAGCTGATAATCTCTCTAACCTCAGGGGAAGCCGATTGGGCAATTCTCTGTAGAGTCTCAGGGGGTTGTTTTTGGAGATATTCTACTAGGGTGTTGCGCACTTTGGTTTCCGACTGGTACTGGAAAAAATTAGAATCAAACATTATTATCTGCTTCCTCTGTTGGAAATGGCCTTGTGTCTTTATACACCTATTAGACATATGATAGTGTTTTTTTGAGCCGGCTGTGTAGGGAAAGCCGGATAAGAAAATCAGTGCAGTCAGTTACAGGATTGTGTCACAATCGAAAAAGTAGTCCTAGTAAAAACTAACCAGTTTATGAATGCACCAATTAGAGCCGTAACCGCCCCCTATAGGGGAGACGCCTATTATCGCACACCCCCGCCGGATTTGCCATCCTTGTTGCTGAAGGAGAGAATAGTCTACCTAGGATTGCCTTTGGTTTCCCCAGACGAGTACAAGGAACAATTGGGGGTAGATGTGACAGAATTGATTATTGCCCAGTTATTGTATCTGGAATTCGATGACCCAGAAAAGCCTATCTATCTCTACATCAACTCCACTGGCACTTCCTGGTATGGCGGCGAGGCTATTGGCTTTGAGACGGAGGCCTTTGCCATCTGTGATACCATAAACTACATCAGACCTCCCGTTCACACCATCTGTGTTGGACAAGCCATGGGCACAGCTGCCATGATACTGGCTTGTGGTACAAAAGGCTACAGAGCGAGTCTACCCCATGCTACCATCATACTGCATCAAGCCCGTCAGGGGGCCCAAGGACAAGCTACAGACATTCAAATCCGGGCAAGGGAGGTGTTGGCCAACAAGAGGATGATGATAGACATCCTAGCAGAAAAAACTGGTCAACCCCGGGAAAGAATTGAAAGGGACACTGATAGAATGTTCTACATGACCCCTCAACAGGCCCTGGAATATGGCCTCATTGATAAAATACTAGAACCTACAAAAAAACTACCGGTACCATTGGCGGGAAGCAACACCTGAATGTGATATAGGAGAAAAATATGCCTATTGGAATACCCAGAGTTCCCTATCAAATCCCCGGACAACCCTACACCGAATGGATTAATATTTACGATAGACTCTACCGGGAGAGAATTATCTTCTTGGGGAGGGGAATAAATGACTCTCTCGCCAACCAGATTATTGCTGTAATGTTGTATTTGGACTCAGAAGATAATACAAAGCCCATCTATCTGTATATTAACTCGCCTGGGGGTTCGGTGACGGCAGGGTTGGCTATCTATGACACCATGCAACACATTAAGTCGGAAGTGGTAACCATCTGTGTGGGTTTGGCCGCCAGTATGGGGGCATTCCTTTTGGCGGCAGGCAGTAAAGGAAAACGTCTGGCACTGCCCCATTCTCGTATTATGATCCACCAGCCTTTTGGAGGCACCCAGGGGCGTAGACAGGCTACTGACATCGAAATTGAAGCCAAGGAAATCCTCCGCATTAAACGGGAATTGAATGAACTACTGGCACTACACACTGGACAACCTGTGGAAAAAATCGAAAAGGATACTGACAGGGATTTCTTCATGTCTGCTTACCAGGCTAAGGAGTATGGCATTATCGATCGGGTGATTGAAGATAAACGTAATTAACCCTTGACTTTTTGTTCCAAACATTGTATAATCGCCCGGAAAATGTAATGAAAGCAACAGTCGAGTGTATGAAGGAGGAAGTAAGGGTGGCAAGGAAAAGGAAAAGAAAAAGTCGTCGCCGCCTGGAAGGACGTAAGATCCTGGAGTTAGTGCCCCACTACTATATAGAAAGCGGAGAAGACAAGCCTGTTACTGCCGCCCGTAAATACATCCGCGCCAATCAGATTCAACCTCCGGCTGTGGTAGTAGTTAAACGCAACGAACACACTACCGACCGGTTTTTCTGGGCTGAAAAGGGGCTGTTTGGCGCTCAATATGTGGAAGAAAACCACTTCCTCTTCCCCAGTCTGAGAATGATTAGGCCACAGGTAAAGGCTAGTGCCGCTAGTGCTTCTGCTGCTACGACTGCCACTGTAACTGCTGTCAACACTAGCACCTCTGTCTTGTCTTCTAGTTGCTAGGCCGGGCAACGGACTGGCTTTCACCCCCCCCCAGCCAGGGGAAAGGAGACTGTTGCCCATACCCCCTCTCCTTTTCCCCACACGGGCGTGGGCCCATAACCAGAAGATTACTATACCTGTTCGGGTTTGGGCTTCGTAACCTTTTTGTGGTGCGAAATGCTGGGGTTTAGGACTGACTAGGGGTGGTGGGATTTTCATTTTACTTTTGTAGTGCAGAACAATACCTCATGCGGAAAGAGGGCAAACGGAGGCAGGTAAGCCCCTCTACAAGGGCTCAGACTAACAGCAACTTCATGGTAAACACCCCTGGGGGGGCAGGACTTTTTGGCGATAAATACACAAGCCCTATACCAAGTTCCTCAGCCCTCTTTTTAAGCCTCTGACGCCCCCTGAAACCTGAAATTAGCAGGGAGCACTACTTTTGCCCTCTTATTCCCATTGGCTCGCCTGATATCTTCCAATGCCCTGCAAAGGCCTATAGCACAGGCTGGGCGCACCGTTTCTGATATCTTTGAGAAAAACCTCATGGGCGCCTTTTACTCTTCTGTGGTCAAGTCATCCTTATTTTTCCAGTGAAGCCTTCTCACAGGGGTTAAAAAATACTCTACTTGATGCTGTTGTTTTACAAGACTTTTGAAGGTATATTAAGACAGAAGTCAAAGTACATGAGTCTGGAGGCAGAAGTAGAACAGTTAGTCCAATTACATCCCACCCCCTCACCCTAAATCTTATCCCCTTTCTGTTATATTTCCCCGGCCACGGGGGTACTATTGTTTCTTTGGCAGCCGGGGTAACGCCATTGGTGTTTGACAACCACCTTTTAGGGGAAGGGTTGTCGAGGGATTATGGCCACTGCCGCAATGGCATCGTCTTCTTCCAAACGCTGTAGTCTCACCCCGGAGGCGTAACGGGATTGTAGAGAAACGGTATCCACGTCACAACGAATAACCATACCTTTGGTGGTTATCAGCATAAACTCGTCATGGGGATGGACAACAGACAAACTGGCCAATTCATCCCCCTCTTTCCGGAAACTAATGGCTTTCACCCCCATTCCCCCCCGTTTTTGCAGTCGGAATTGAGCAATGGGCACCCTTTTACCAAAACCACTGGTAGTTACAGCCAAGGCCCAGGGGGCACTATTTTCCCCTAATTCCACTTCCGTGTCCATCTCTTCCCCCACTTTTTCCGAGTCCCCGGCTATATTCGCTGTTATATTACTGGGTAGTACATCCATTCCCACTATTTTATCCCCCTCCCTTAGTGTCATGGATTTTACCCCCCTCGCATTTCGTGCCAGGGGGCGTAATTGCTCATTGTCGGCATGAAAGTGGATTGCCATCCCTTTCTTAGTGCCAATGAGGATGCTATCTTCCTGTTTAGCCAGTCTTACCCATCTTAACTGATCATCTTGTTCTAGGGAAATAGCAATTAAACCCTTATTGCGGACGTTTTTAAAGGCAGCCAGTGGGGTTTTTTTGATATACCCCTTTTCCGTCAACATTATCAGATACTGGTTTTCCTCAAACTCGCCCACGGCGATAATGGAGGTGATCTTTTCCCCACTGCCTATGGGCAACATTTGCACTATGGGCACACCCCTGGCGGTGCGGGAATGGGAGGGGATTTGATAGGCGTTGAGGGGATATGCCAATCCTTTGTCACTGAAGAAGAGAATGGTATCGTGTTCACTTCCAGTTACAAAGTGTTCTACAATGTCATCCTCCTTGAGAGAGGCACCCACTTTGCCTTTGGTGGCGCGATTCTGTGACTGGAAGGTGTCTAAGGGCATTTTCTTTAAATATCCCTGTTGAGTGAGAAGAATGGCCACTGGCACATTAGCAATCAAATCCGTGTCTTCTATTGACACCTCATCATCTATTATCTGGGTGCGTCGGGGAGTAGCATAAACGGACTTGATTTCTAATAATTCTTTTTCAATAACCTCATAAATCCTTTCCTTACTGGCCAAAATGTCCCTCAGTTGCCCAATTTGTTGTTGTAACTGCTGGTATTCGCTTTCTATTTTTTCCGCTTCCAAAGCCGTAAGGCGCCTTAATTGCATCTGTAGTATAGCCTCTGCCTGGGCGGGGGATAGTTGAAGGTTGGTAACCAGTTGTTGTTTTGCTACCTGAGTGTCATCCGCCCCACGAATTAGCTCAATTACCCTATCCAAATGCGCCAGGGCTGTTAGTAACCCCTGGAGGATATGGGCTTTTTCTTCTGCTTTTTGTAAATGGTAACGGGTGCGACGGGTGATTACTTCTTCCCGAAAGTCTAAGAAAACTCTTAAAAACTCCTTCAGAGACAATAATTGTGGTTTATTACCTACCAAGGCCAGCATATTTGCCCCAAAGTTTGTTTGTAGTGCAGTATGTTTATAGAGGTTGTTGAGGATAACCCGGGGATTGGCCTCTCGTTTCAATTCCAGCACAATGCGCATGCCACTGCGATCGCTTTCGTCGCGAATGTCAGAAATGCCTTCTATTTTCCTGTCATTGACCAGTTCAGCTATTTTTTCAATAAGGGCGGCTTTATTAGTTTGGAAGGGCAACTGGGTGATGATGATGGCATCTTTTTCCTGTCTGCCTCTAGAAATAGTTTCTACGTCGGCTACTCCTCGCAGGGTAATAGTGCCTCTGCCGGTGGTATAAGCCTCTTTAATGCCCTGTCTGCCCAGAATTTGTCCACCGGTAGGGAAGTCAGGGCCCGGTATATACTTCATTAATTCTACATCAGTAATATGGGGATTATGAATCAGGGCGATAGTACCATCAATCAACTCCCCCAGGTTATGGGGAGGTATATTTGTAGCCATGCCCACTGCAATCCCAGTGGCTCCATTAAGTAACAGTTGAGGGATTCTAGCGGGCAAAACCACTGGCTCTCGTTGGGAACCGTCAAAATTGTCTATAAAATCTACTGTGTCAGCTTCTATGTCTTGTAACAGGCCGTCCACTGACAAAGCCCGTAAACGGCATTCGGTGTAGCGCATTGCCGCCGGGGGGTCATTATCTATACTACCGAAATTCCCATGGCCATCGATCAAAGGCTCTCTCATGGAAAAATCTTGTGCCATCCTCACGAGGGCCTCGTATACTGCTGCATCGCCGTGAGGGTGGTATTTCCCCAACACTTCTCCTACTACCCTGGCGCATTTGCGGAAAGGTCTATCTGCCGTCAACCCCAGTTCGTACATGGCATACAGGATGCGACGGTGTACTGGTTTTAGCCCATCTCTTGCATCTGGCAATGCCCTTCCCACTATTACGCTCATGGCGTATTCTAAGTAGGAGTCTCTCATTTCCCTACTCAAGTCTGTGGGCACTATCCGCTCTTTTGCTGTCATACCTTTTCGCCTTATTTCCTCTTCAATCTCAATTCAATTTTTTGCTTAGGGTTGAAATTGGTCAGTTCGACTTTTTCTTTTCCCCTTTTGAGTCGGTTTACTTATTCTAACATATATTCGTTTATTTTTTATGGCTAATAATTCCAAATTTGAGGAGATTGGGCCTCACCTATAAACCAGGTAACATATTTTAATATCGCTGCCAAAAATAGCTTTTCTTTATAAGCGATATTATTTAGTTTATAAGCATTAAAAAAATTCACTGATAGGGTGATATATGAGTTTTGAAGAAAAGCTAGAGAGTTCAAAATTGACCCGAGGGATGTGGATACTGTGGATTTTATCCGCGGGATTAATTGCCTTGGATGGATTTGATTTTTTTATCATAGGGGTGGCCTTACCATTCATTGAAAAAGACTTCGAGCTAACGGCGACACAAATTGGGGAGGTAGCGGTAGCGGCTATTGTGGGCTCATTGGTGGGCTCGTTGACTTTGGGGGCAATTACTGATAGAATTGGCAGACAAAAAATGTTGTTAATTGACGTAATAATTTTTCTAATTTCTAGTGGTGGCGCCGCCTTGGCATGGTCAGCTTCTTCTTTGATTTTCTTCCGTTTTTTGGTAGGGGTAGCCATTGGGGCGGATTATCCAATAAGTGTGGCTTATATTACAGAAAATGTGCCTTCTCGTTACCGGGGAAGGATGATAATAGGGGCATTCACCTTCCAGGCTGTTGGTGCTGCTTTGGGGGCGTTAACGGGAATTGTGGTGATAAAATCCTGTATTCTCTTCAGCCCAAACCCTCTAGAAACTGCCGTCAAACAGGGTTGGCGAATTATGTTGGGGGTAGGCTTGATAATGGCGATTATTATTTACCTGCTAAGACTACAATTCTTGTTAGAAAGCCCTCGGTATTTTATCACCAAAGGTGACTATAAAGCAGCCTCTATTGCTGCCTCAGAGTTGCTAGAAATGGAGATAGAAATAACACCAGAAAATGAGCCGCCGCCGGGTGATAATGTCAGCTGGTTGGCATTGTTTTCTAGGCACTGGCGCCAGACTGTTTTTGCAGCGGTGCCATGGTTTTTGCAGGACATTTCTACCTACGGCATAGGCATTTTCACCCCTACTATTATTTCCGTTTTGGCTTTTTCCAAAGAGACGGATTTTTTGTCAGTTCAAATCAACTCTGCCCAGGGGGCCGCTATAGTGGATCTGTTCCTAATAATAGGCTTTTTGGTGGCAGTATTGTTAGTGGATAAAGTAGGAAGGGTAAAATTGCAAATTGTCGGCTTTTTAGGCATGGCCTTGGGGCTAGTAATTCTAACCCTAGGAGGGGGAAATAATTCCTCTTTGATAACAGTGTTGGTGGGTTTTTTTGTATTTAATTTTTCCATGAATGCTGGACCCAACGCCACCACGTTTGTGCTGTCGGGGGAGGTATTCCCCACCGCCATTCGCGCCACTGGTGCAGGTTTTGCGGCGGCGTTTGCCAAACTGGGGGCAGTGTTGGGCACCTACCTCCTTCCCATACTGCGAGTGGAAATAGGAGTCAATAGGGTGTTATATATACTGGCAATATCCTGTGTGCTGGCCGCAATAGTTACCTATGTTTTCAGGATAGAAACCACGGGAAAATCCCTAGAACAATTGGACAGTGTATAGATATAGATATAGTATCCCCCCAGGGGAGGGGGAATATACACTAGGGGGAGGTGGGGAGATTTATGCCACGATCCCTCAAGAATCTGCCCGTTTCGCGACTGGGGGTGTAATTATAACCAATACCACTGTGGGGCTCAGAATCGTCCAGAATCCGCGGGGTTATGATAACCACCACCTCGGAACGGGTTTTCTGTTTGGTAGAGGCGCGGAACAAACTGCCAATAATGGGCAAGTCTCCCAAAATAGGGATTTTAGACACCGTGGTACGCTCGCTGTCCTGAATGATACCAGTGAGGATCAGGGTTTGCCCATCCCGCATACGGATTCTACCTGAGGAAAGTCGTCTTGTTTGCAGGAGGGTTATGGTGTTAAGGGCCTGTCCACTATCAAACCGTATCTCCCTTGCTGGCACACTTATGTCAGGATTGACTTCTAGGGTTATAAAACCATTGTCATCGATTTTCTCTACCCTTACTGAAAGCTTCAAACCAGCTATGCCCTTTTCGGGGTTTACAATAACGTAGGTGGTACCAGTGGCCTCGTCTGTGACTCTTTCTGACCTTACCCCCACAATCACCTCCTCTCCCAGTTCCACGTCCGCTTTTTGCCCATCTTGTATCACGATAGTAGGATCGGTTAGTATTTTGGCATTGCCAGACTGAATACTGGCCCGAATCTGTGCTAGGAAAGCCTGGGGCACATTGAAATTCAGTCCCGGGGTGACTGTGGCCATCCCTCGGGGATTGTTGGGGTCAAATGTTGTCCCAAAGGGGGTTATTCTTCCCGGATTTGGGAAACCTAAGGGTTGTCCCTGTAGGGTCCTAGTGACAGTCCTGTTGACACTGTCTGTGAGAGTTTGGGTGAGGTTGTTCAAATCTGACTGGTTGAGGCTTCTTTCCAGGGTTTCAACGGTAGTTTGAGTCAGGGCCTCTTGTAGGGCGCGGGTTAGAGTTTCCACCTGTGAGCGGGAAAAGTTCGTAGTACTGCCAAACTGGTTCAATGTTCTGTTGATAGTGTCATTTAAATTTCGCGAAAGAGTGTCAGTCAAATTTCTCGCCACTTCCTGGTTGTTGGTTTGGTTGAGGAGATTTTGGACATCTCTAGTAATTGCCTCGGTTAGGTCTCTGCCAAAGTTCTCAGTTATGGTAATAGTCTCCTGGAAGGCCGGTTGTAATCCTCCTCCGGGGCCACTTACTCGCCACTGCTGGGGATCCACATTGCCACTGTTGGTACCGAAGTTGATTACGCCCACGCCGCCGTCTTGAATTACACCTGTGTTATCAATCCCAAAGGAGAAACTAGAACCAAAACTGTCCTGTTGACCCAATTGTACATCCACCACCTTGACGTTCACCGCCACCTGACGACGACGCACATCCAGTTGAGTAAGGAAGGACGTAGCAGTTTGTACCAGATGAGGCTCCCCCACTAGGGTTATACTGTTGTTGATGGGATCGGCATGAACTGTTAGTCCTCTTAGTATTAGATACTCATTTTCTCTCTCCTGGTTTGTAGGTAGGGCCCTCAATGAAAAAGTTGGCTTGCCACCCCCTGTAGCTTCTTGTGCTTCCACAATATAACCCTGCGCCCCCTGACTGTTTAGGAAATTGGCTGCCCCAATGACATTATACTGATTGAGGCGGATGGTGCGGGTGATGCTGTTCTTTACGCTAGGGGGCAGTGTTTTGCCTATAAAGATGGTATTGCCCTGACGACTGGCGTTTAACCCCGACATCAAGAGGACATTGTTGAATATATCCTGTATGGGTTCATTGTCTAACTCTAGGGTGATGGTTTTGGTGGCAGCCTCCTTCTCCCCCTCAGTGAAAATGACATTTAAACCGGCTGCCCGAGCCAAGAGTGCCAAAACTTCAGGAGCAGGGGCACTTCTCAACACCAGTCGTGGCACTCTGGCATTGGTGCCCAAGTCTACTCTGGGGGGGAGTGCGTTAACATTGGACACGGCCATGTCTCCCACTGGGGGGGCCACTGCCCTGGGCAAAAAGGGCGGGGGAGCCGCCGGTTGGGGTGCCGTGCCATTTACCGGTTTTCCGTCTATTAGTATCGTTGGGTTGGGAAATAATACCTCTTGATTCTGACTGTTGCTTTCCCGAGGGGGTGACTGGGCAATCCAGGGGGTGGGCTTTCCCTCCCCCGGTTTGGCGTCTAACTTTACGTTGGCAGTGGCACCCATTGGCCATAAAAACAGGAGGGCTACACTGCCACTCACAAGTCCTAACGGGCGATAGACTTTCCCCATTGGTTTTCCTCCTACACACGTACTAATTTTCCCAACAAATGGAAGTATTGCCATGATTTTACTGGGGCTGTTGCCCCTGTTGTTGTTGCTGTTGTTGCCCCTGTTGTTGCTGATTTTCCGTGGCAGGGGGTTGCAAGTCTGGGAAAATAGCTTTTAGGGCCATAGTGGTTTTCAGTTTAGGCAGCTGGGAGACACTGACATTGA
>DVEF01000043.1 GCA_015295805.1 Geminocystis sp. M7585_C2015_104
GCTATCTACTGTTTGTTGGCCTATAGTGTCCAGATTAAGGGGGCGACGGATTTTCCGGGCAATACTGGTAAGGAGTCTGTGGTAGAATTCTTTTAGAGTCTGGGGGGTTATTGTTCAATTGGTTGTGCCGATTCGAGTGGTGGTGGGAAAGAAGGCCAAAACCGGAGTCTACCACGGCAAGGTGGTAATTAAACAATTTCCACGTGTCAGAGAACCTTTACCTGGGATAAATTATAAGAAAAGAGCGTTTTTTAGAAAAGAATCATGACATCTTCCTCCATCGCAGTCAGAGAATTACCCCTATTTCCCCTGCCGGAAGTGGTACTTTTCCCGGGGCGCCCTCTGCCCCTCCACATATTCGAGTACCGCTATCGAATGATGGTTAATACCATCCTCGAATATGATCGACGCTTTGGGGTGTTAATGGTCAACCCTTTTAATGGGGAAATCGCTAAAGTAGGTTGCTGTGCTGAGATAATTCACTACGAAAGGTTACCAGACGATCGCTGGAAGATTCTAACCCTTGGACAACAACGATTTCGTCTTCTAGAATACGTCCGACAAAAACCCTTTCGCGTGGGCTTGGTGGAATGGATTGACGACTGGCCTACCCAAGAAGACGTCTACGGCAAGGCTCAGGAGGTGTTGACTCTTCTCAAGGATGTGGTAAGATTGTCTGCTAAACTCACCGGTCAAGATATCCGACTACCGGAAAACCTACCCACACAACCCCTAGAATTGTCCTACTGGGTGGCTAGCAATCTCTATGGGGTGGCCATTGAACAACAGTCTCTCCTTGAAATGCAAGATACTTATCAAAGACTACAAAGAGAAGCGGAGATACTGAGCACCACAAGAAGTAACCTGGCCGCCCGTGTGGCATTAAAGGATGCACTCCAGTAAGTCTAGCCGTGTGGGAAATGGTTATCCCCCCCGTCTCTCTGCCCTGGCAGGGGACGTCTATGTTGCCTTAGTTATTTTGGGAAACGGTAGAAGCCAGAGTCTTGGCAAAAATCATCCTACCCGCGGCAGTCTGTAAAGAAGAGGTAACTACCACCCGCAGTTGTTCACCCACGTGGTTATTCCCCTCTTCAACTACCACCATGGTACCATCTTCTAGGTAACCTACTCCCTGACTTGGCTCTTTCCCATGTTTAAGAATTTTAATGTCAATATAATCCCCAGGCAGGTAAATAGGACGCACTGCTTGAGCCAAGTCGTTTATGTTCAACACAGGGATTTTTTGTAGACTGGCTACCTTACTCAAGTTAAAGTCATTAGTGATCAGCATGGCATTAATTTCATGGGCAAGGCGTAATAGTTTGGCATCCGTGGTGTGGGTGTCTTCATACTCCTCAGGATGGATAACAATCTTGTCAGGATACTCTTGTTGCATCCGGTTAAGGATGTCTAAACCCCGTCTCCCCCTTGCCCTTTTTTGATCATTACTAGCATCAGCCAGTTGTTGCAACTCCTGAAGGATAAATTGAGGCACCAAAATCTGGCCCTCGATGAAGCCAGTGGCTAGCAGCTGTTGAACCCTCCCGTCTATTATACAACTGGTATCAATGATTTTAGGCCTAACGGGGGTTAGGGTGCCCTCCGCCACTAGCATCCATTCAACGCTATTGGGGTTAATAAGACGAAGAAAAGTGCGCCCATGAGCATCTGCTAGGGAGACTCCCAAAAAGGTTAGCATTACACTGCCCAGTATGGCAATCATGGGCTTGAGGAAACTAAACCTTTCCGGCACCGGCAATAAGAAAATGGGTGCCAATAGCAGGTTGGCCAACAACAAACCCGCCACTAGGCCAATGGCCCTTGTTATAATCACCTCAATGGGGGTTTGTCTAATTCTCTGTTCTAAACGACGATAAGTGGTTTGTGCCACCAAGCCAATGGCTAAGCCGATAATAGAAGCAAAGCCGGCGGTTAGCCATCTAAAAGCCTGAATGTTAGATATTTGTGCCTGGATATCCTCCGGCAACAATTCTACCACGTCAAACCCTATTCCCGCAAAGGCGAGAATGAATATGGCAATGATTATCGCGTCTACCATAAAGCCTAAATCCTCATCAGGACTGTTACACTCAATTATATTTCCTGGCTTAGAATGACTCAGTTAACAAATAGTTCTAGAATCCATTTTACCCCTTCTCCCCCATCAGCCATCCGTTCCCTGTAAGATGGTTAGAATGGGGCTTAGAATCGGGCAATGTCGGTCAGTGTCTGAACAAAGTCAGGATAGGAGATGGAAACAGCCTCAGCCCGACGAATGACGGTTTCCCCCCTTGCTTTTAAGGCGGCAATGGCCAAACTCATGGCAATCCTATGGTCATTATAACTATCCACCTGGGCTCCTTGCAGGGTCTCCACCCCATGAATCTCCAAACCATCCGGCAACTCGGTGACTTTTGCACCCATTTTGCTCAACTGGGATGCCATTACTGCTAGTCTATCACTCTCTTTCACCCGCAACTCGGCGGCGTCTCTGATAATAGTAGTGCCCTTGGCAAAACAAGCTGCCACTGCCAGGATGGGAATCTCGTCTATCAGACGAGGGATAATTTCCCCAGACAAAGTGCAACCCTGCAGACTACTATGTCTTACTCTTAAATCTGCTACTGGCTCCCCCGCCATTTCCCTTTCATTCATAATAGTTATATCCGCCCCCATCCTCTCCAGGGCTTCTAAAATACCAGTGCGGCTGGGATTTACCCCTACATTGCTAATGGTTATATCCGAAGAGGGTACTATTGCCCCTGCCACCAACCAGAATCCTGCCGAACTTATGTCTCCTGGTACTATTACTGTAGTTCCTTGTAGTTGAGATGGTCCCTCGACAGTGACACTGTGGGTATCGGCGTCGATTTCTAGTTTTGCCCCGAAGGCTTGTAACATCCTCTCAGTATGGTCCCTTGACAAAAAGGGCTCAGTAACGGTGGTTTTGCCCTCTGTCATCAAACCGGCTAACAGAATACAGGATTTTACCTGGGCCGAGGCAATGGGGGAGTGGTAGTGGATGGGTTTGAGTTTTTGTCCCACCACTGCCAAGGGGGCATTTTCATTGCCGTTTCTCCCGTATATAATGGCGCCCATTTCTCTCAATGGTTTTATTACTCTTGACATAGGGCGACTTCTTAAAGATTCATCCCCCGTGACACAGAAAAACTTGTCTTGCTGGGCAGCTAATATTCCCAACATCAGTCGCATGGTTGTGCCGGAATTGCCCGCATCCAATACATTTGCCGGCTCTTGTAATCCCCTTTTACCTACCCCTGTGACTGTCACCTGACTGCTATTCAACTCGGAGATTTCCACTCCCATTGCTGCGAAGCACCTTGCTGTACTACGCGGGTCTTCCCCCAGTAGTAATCCCTTTATAATAGTCTCCCCCTCTGCTATACTACCCAGCATCAAGGCACGATGGGAGATGGACTTGTCTCCCGGAATTTTGATTTCTCCTTCTAGTCCCTCGGCATTTTTACTAATAATCAAACTGGTACAATTAGCAGAATCTTTTATTTCCTTTATCACGATAATTACCCCTACAATATACTCCTCCTATTGTACCACGATTTTATCCCTAAATCACGAATTTTTCTTCTTTTATCTCTTCCCCAATCTGCAACCTCACTCCAAAATATTCCCCTGGGTTACCCCAGAACTTATATTGAATAATTCTGTCATATAGTCCCGCTTCAACTCTTCTAAATATCGACCCATTTTCCTCTATAATTTCCATAGCGAAACCTGGAGGCAGAGAGTCGGTTTCCATTGGTAAAATTCTGATAAAGGTGTTCACCTTGTCCTGGTTTTTCGCCATAATGTATACCAATATTGCACAGGAAAAATCTAGGCTTTCAAAAGGTATTATCTTGCCAAGACCAAGGGGAGAAAGGGGATGACTGCTATCTAAAAGATTTAAACACAAGGCCGCCTGCCAGCATTTGTCTTCGTTGTCTGTTTTGTCTACCAATTCCGCTAGTTTTGATACCAGTTGGGTTTTTCTGTTTTCCTCCCCGGGCTTTTCATAGTCCAGGGGGTTATTCAGTAAGTAGTTGTAAAGATTGCTTAGCAGGTCATAGCCAATATTGTTCAGGTCCTCTTTTAACAGATTCCCCACGGCTTCTTCCGGGTTAAAATAGCGAAAGCTGATGGCCATCCTGGGGCATGGTTGGAGGTATTTCCTTATAAATTCTTCCAGATTTTGCCACCCCCTAGCTAAGGTTAAATCCCAATGTTTTTCTAGCCAATCTCTTAAATTGACTGTTTTACGAGAAGCCAACAGTCTCCTGCGGAAATTCTCGTCAGCAACCAGAGTTAGCCACTCGAAAAAATTCAGACTTAGACGAGGGAACAGGCTTTTTTCGGCCTGGGATAATAATCTTTCTTTTTCTGCCAAGGATAAGGGGGCCACAAAAGACACATTAGGGATATTTTCTAGTCCGTATTCAGCCTCTAAAACCATTAAATTGATGTCGGTTTTCCAGTGGCCAAAATCCAAATGTACATAGTGGTTAATTCTGTCTACTTCTCCATGGGACTGTATTTCTTCATAAGTAGTATATCCCCAAAATTCAATATAATCCTCTTCTAGATTGACATCAGCTGCCACATAATAACTCCCAACCCACTGGGGAATCATCAACCATTCTTGAGGGATAGTTACACTGGTTTTGTCTTCGTTTTCTCCAGGAATCAACACAATCTTTTGATTGCCAAAAGAGACACTACTGCCATTTACAAACTCCCAAATAGTCAAATCCAAATCCAACTCTTTTGGGGAATATTTCTGGCAATTCAAATCTGACACTGCCCTCAACCACTCTAGGAATATAGTCTTGGTAATCAGATTTAAAAATCCTCGCTGACGACTGGTATCATTGCTTAAACTAGCCACCAGTTTTCTTGCTTCCTTTTTAAAGTCACCGCCTATTATTATTTTTGCCTCGTCTATGGTACTATCGGGGGCAAATTTTAATTCAAAAGCATTCATTTTTTCTACCTCCTTGTGGTATTATATTACCGTTAACTAAACCCGTCGATTCAAATAATAGTTACAAAATTTTTCTAGAGGCAAAAGCAGGTGATTATCGATTCCCTCAATAGTTAAACTTATGAGTAATAAAGACTCTAATTTCTGTCGGAAAGCCTGAAGGAAAGCAGGAGAATCAAAGTCCAGTTTTTTCCCCCCTTTTGCCACGAAAGAGAAGTATTGATTCCTTATCGCCTCTTTTTCCCCCTCCGGTAAGCTTTCATAAGTCTCGGTTGCCACATCTATAATTCGATGGGCAACATATTCTTGCAGCCACTCTTCTAAGGTGGGAATAATATCTTTTATCTCCCCGCATTGAGGGTTATTTTCGTAGGCAGTTATGCCAATTCTCGCGGATTCAATCAGATGCATTTTGATTTTTTTAATTCTTCTGGAAAGCTGATACTGTTGTCTGATTTCAGGTTGAATTTTGCCAATAACTTCAACGATCTGTGTTTGGGTTAAATTTAATCCCAATCCTAGGTAAAATATTGCTTGAGATGTTTTGTCTAGGGCTTCAAAGTTTTTTTTCAATATTTCTTCCAAATGCTTAGATTTTGGGTTTTCTAAATTAGCTAAATCCCCCGAAAAATCCGACAATTCACCCCGCCCCTCCTCTTCCCCTAAGGAGTAGGAAATACCTTCATAACTAACATTAGGGGGATTCTCTGATCTTCTTATGAGTTTAACACAGGTTTCCAATTTCTCTCTTATTTGTGGGGAAGTCAAAAATAAGGGTTGTTGGCAAATTTGATTGATAGCCAGATTGTATTGTTGGGTGATAAGTTGCCACTGGCAATAGTCGGGAGGTTGTAAAATTCCATGGCGGCGAATACCGCTATAATTGTCCTTAAAACATTGCCACGCCAGGAGATGTTTTTTGATTTCCTCCTCGCCAAAACCCCCTTCTTTCCTCAAGATTTCTTCTAGTTTTTTCCTGCTGATACCTTTCAATAAACCCCAGTCGGAGGCAGCATTTTTCCTCTTCAAATAGCTATTAACTTTCTCTCCGACAATAGTAGTAAGTCTCCTCTTAGCGTAGGTGGTTATCCGACTGCCTCCATCTATCCTGTAAGTTTTTAGGAGTCTTTCTGGCTGTGATACCTCCTCATTTCCCCAGGCAAAACAGTCGGCGATGGATACACTGCCGACAATCCTTCTATCCATTCTATTGTAAACCTCCCTGCTAGCCCAATAACATGCTTCCTGTAGGTAAGAAGACAGATGATTTTTAAAGATGTTTATGTTTTTTGTTTCACCCCCTCTTACTTTATCTAAAAAAAAATAGGCTATTTTGTTTTCCTCTTGGGGTGTAATGTCTGATTGTTTGGATATTCTCGATTTTTCCAGAAAGTTTTGAATATGTTTTCTTAGTATGATGTCAGTCTTCCAAGAGGCTTTCCCGGAGTCTTCTAGACACAGAAAAGTTGAAAACTTGTCGGTTATAATGGTCCTGAATATAAACATCTTCTGGAAAAAAGGTAAACAAGATAGAGAAGACGCAAAAAGACAAGAAAAGGCTAAAAGTTAACTACTAGATATTATAACTAAACACCATTTTGACCTAAGTTAAACCTGTATGATTGAACAACATATGCTAACTTCTACCAGACACAGCAATCATAAATAGTAGTCAGACAAAATGGTTGTCTTTTTTAAGAAGATCGTAAGAAAGGTGAGTAGAGTTGTCGTCAGTGGGGGAATAAAGATTATCTAGAGTAATGGCTTTAATTTTTTGTCGCAATGGTAGTTGTTTTTCCTGATAACTGGTCCACTGGCAAACTCTGAATAGAAATGCCTTGTCGTGGGGGCAGTAAAAACTTTAAAAAACTATTAAAACAAAGTCGAAGCCCAACAAAAAAACTTCCCTTCAACCCACATGGGATATAAAGTTGCCCCTTCAGTTTGACTGCATTCCCCATTAGGCTACCAATGGCAGAATAAGTGGTTGACACTAATACCACCTCCCATTGGTTTATCCGAAAAGAAGACAAAAAATATGCTGGAAAAGTCTTCCCCTCTGACTGCCGTGGCAAGACTACAGGCGAAAGGAAAATCCACAGGAATTCCACAAAACCTTCATGGCTTCTCCACAGTCTTTTGGTGCAATGGTAGGTAGCAGAGACGAAAACAAGAGAAAATTAGGATGATTAGACTATGGCTAACCAACAACACCTGGAGTATATAAAAACCCTTTCAGCCAAACAGTGGAATGATTGGCGCAACGATAACCCCCACATTTTACCAGATTTGAGAGGGGCAGACCTAAGGGGCCTGAATCTGAGTGGCTTCAACCTAAAAGAGGCGGATTTGACAGGCGCCAATCTGTCCCAAGCCAGTCTCAGCAATGCCAACCTCTCCAAGACTATCCTATTTAGGGCCAATCTGTCAAGAGTTTACGCGGGGGATACTGATTTTAGTGTTACTAATGCCCAAGACGCTAACTTCTTTGGCGCCCATCTTGTTGGTAGTGATTTTAGCAGGGCAAAACTAATGGGTGCAAATCTTCAGCAAGCCAGTGCCTCTGATTGCTTTTTCATCACTGCTAGGCTAACCTATGCCTGTCTGAGAAAAGGGGTGTTCAAAAAAGCCTGTTTTCTAGAGGCTAACCTGGAAGAGGCTGACTTTAGGGAGGCAATTCTAATTCAGGCTGATTTTAGTCTTGCCAAGCTGAAAAATGCCAACTTTATTGCGGCCACACTTACCGATGTGATTTTCGAGGATTTACAAGTCAGTCTGGCTTCCGCCTAGTAGTAAATCATGGCGAAAAAATCCCTCTTCTGTTATAATGGTAGGGCTGTCAGAATTCGCACATCTGGGCTATCGGGTGTTTCCAAGAAGGGAAATCACATTGCCCAGATGGAGGATTAACCCGAAAACAGGAGAGGATTATAATGGCCGTAGTCACCCTAAAAGAATTATTAGATTGTGGAGTCCACTTTGGACATCAAACCCGCCGTTGGAATCCCAAAATGGCCCCTTACATCTATACTGCCAGAAATGGGGTTCATATCATCGACCTGGTACAAACAGCACAACTTTTGGAAGAAGCCTATGGCTTTTTGAAAAAAGCGGCAGAGGGGGGTAAAAAAGTCCTATTTGTTGGCACAAAAAGACAGGCTGCCGGGATTGTGGCGCAAGAAGCGAAAAGATGTGGCTCCCATTATATCAACCAACGGTGGCTGGGGGGAATGCTAACCAACTGGGAGACAATCAAATCCCGTATCAGTTACCTCAAAGAGTTGGAAATCCTAGAGGAAAGTGGCGCACTTGACAGACGTCCAAAAAAGGAAGCATCCGTCTTGCGACGAAAGCTGGAAAAACTACGTAAGTACTTCGGCGGCATAAAAGACATGCGACGGGTGCCGGATATTGTAATTATAGTTGACACAAAAAGAGAGTACAATGCAGTGAAAGAATGTCAGAAGCTAGGGTTGACAATAGTGTCCATGTTGGACACAAATTGTGACCCGGATGGCATAGACTACCCCATTCCAGCCAATGATGATGCCATCAGGTCTATTAAACTGATAATAGGTAAATTGGCTGATGCCATCTACGAAGGACGTTATAACAAAGCCGCCGCTGAAGGCAGACTGGATGAATTCCTTGCCTCCGTATCCGCCGCTGGGGAAGGGGAATACGAGATGGAGGAAGAGGAAGAGGAAATGGAAGAAGAATTGGATATGGATGAAGAGGAATTAGTAGAATCCTATGGCGGCGAATAAATAGACGCACACTGATAAAAACTGATAAAAGGGGAGAGGTATATCTATACTTCCCCCTTGTCGTTTCCTGTGGGTGATTTTCAATCTGGTCAAATCATGTCATTATTATTCAGTGACCCTATTTATCGGTGAGAGTATTATGGTGGAAATATCAGCGAAACTGGTAAAGGAACTAAGAGAAAAAACCAATGCGGGGATGATGGACTGTAAAAAAGCCCTTCAGGAAAGTGGGGGAGACATGGAAAAGGCTATAGAGTGGCTACGTCAAAAGGGAATTGCCTCTGCCGAGAAGAAAGCAGGGAGAGTCGCCGCTGAGGGGATTATTGAAAGTTACATCCACACCGGTGGCAGAATTGGTGTCTTAGTAGAAGTCAACTGTGAGACTGATTTTGTCGCCCGCAGAGAGGATTTCCATGCTCTAGCCAAGGATATTGCCATGCAGATTGCCGCTTGCCCCAACGTGGAGTATGTTAAAATCAGCGACATTCCCGAAGAGGTAGTCGCCAAGGAAAGAGAAATAGAAATGGGTAGGGAAGACTTAGCCAACAAACCAGAAAACATCCGTGAGAAAATTGTAGAGGGGAGGGTACAAAAACGCCTTTCTGAGATGTGTCTTCTCTCCCAACCCTACATTAGGGATCAGTCTATCACAGTGGAACAGTTGATTAAACAATACATTGCCAAAATCGGCGAGAATATTCAAGTTCGTCGTTTTGCCCGTTTTGTTTTAGGGGAGGGGATTGAGAAAAAAGAAACTAATTTTGCCCAAGAAGTTGCCGCCCAGACTGGTGCCACTACTAATTCTTAAGGCCCTTTGCCATAAGACCATATTTTTATTTTCCTTCCCTAGAGGAAAACAAATCACCACATTTCTAGACGGGCAAACCGTTATGGTTACCAGAAGGTGGTAGAAAATCCTTCCTTTTTACAAATGGGTTTCTACACCTTCTATCTTCTTTTGTCTCCATAGAGGAAACTAATACTTCCTTGTTGCTATTATATGATACTCATCCTGTTGCTATTATAGTAGCCAGTGCCTTCTATTGTTTTTTTTGTTTACTCCTCCAACTAAAATGGACTGTCAGGGCGGATTTGTGATCCATATTCCTCCTTATAGGTAATTATGGCGGCGGCTATCAAGCGATTAAGAGATAATATAGCTATCATTCACCAGCAGGTGGGAGATATAGCCCAACAACTGAAAGATTTTTACAGGGAATATTTTCCCCAACTACAGTCGGCGGTAAAACGGCAAATAGTCCAGGCATTTTATCATATTTGTACCCAAAAATATCCCCAGGCTTTTCTAGATTTGAGTTATCAAGACAGATACAATCTCCAGCAAAAAATAAAAGAATTGGGGGTTATATTTGCCAAAAATCTGTGCCAGAAGCTAAACAGTATAGAGGAAATTAAATCTCAGCCGATATTGGTGGATTTAACAAGAGGAATCTTAGCATCCTTGGGAGAGCAAGGGAAAGAAGACTCTCAGATTGAAGGGAAAATAGACAATTCTACTGCTTCGACTCAACTTGCACCAGCAACCCTGTTAAGATTCATGATGGTGGTGGAAAATGCCGTTGAAGCCAGCTTATTAGATGTTTCTCAATTAGCCAATCTTCTCCTTCAAGTCGCAAGAATTCTTCCTCAGAATATCCCCAATAGAATACTAGAAATGGCTTTGAAGGCGGGGGAAAATTCTTCTTTTGTGACTGGTGTACCCAATATCCTTAGTGTTTTAATTGAAAAAGATGAAAAGTCTCAAGAAGCAAATGTGGCTCCAGTGGTGGCCGTTTCCCTTAGACTAAATGAGATAGAATTTTATGACAATAATTTAAATTCTCTCCGTCAGCGGGGTATAGAAATTTTCAAGAGACTTTCCGCCCTGGAAACGGAATACCAACAACTAAGTCAAAAACTGGCCGTTGCCGAGGCGGAGTCTGCTTGGCGTGCCAGTTGGTGCGATGACTAAACTTGTTAGCATTTAAGGTGGGCATGAAGGAAAAAAAATTAATTATTCCAGAAGTGATTGTTGGCCTGGGAAATCCCGGGGCACAATATGAACACACTCGCCATAATATCGGCTTTGAAATAGTAGATTTTTTGGCCGATAAGTGGGGATTAGTATGGCAAAAGAGCACCAAGTTTCAGGGCTTGTTTACCGAGGGTTTTGTCCACTCTCAAAAGAGGATTTTTCTCCTTAAACCCCTGACTTATATGAATAACTCCGGCATTTCTGTGCGGGCAATTTTAGACTGGTATAAATTGTCGACTAACTCCATTTTGGTGGTCTATGACGACATGGATTTGCCCTTTGGCAAAATTCGCCTGCGTTTGTCTGGCTCTTCTGGTGGCCACAATGGCATAAAGTCCATCATCAGTCACCTCGGTACTCAGGATTTCCCCCGTTTTCGTGTAGGCATCGGCAAATCTGTCCATAAAGACGCCACCGTAAGTCATGTTTTAGGTAAGTTTTCTCCCCAGGAAAGAGAGGCTATTCCTAGTTTGTTAGACTTGTGTTATCAGGCCATTGACTGTTGTATTAGGGAGGGAGTGGAAAAAGGCATGAGCATCTACAACCAAAAATCCATAAGTCTAATACCTAATACTGCAGCGTAAATTTGCTACCTAGATTCCCTTTAAATAGCCCACTCAATCGTCAAAATAACCCGGCAAGCACCTATTTTCCTCCCTTGAATTTTATCAAATACCTATTATTAAAAACTGACTGTATTGGGCTACCAAGAAAGATTTTGCCCTGCCAAAAACTTAAGACAAAACCCCTTTTTCCACCTCCCTACTTCCCAGGTTGTTTTACAGATTGTTGCCGAGTGTGAAAAATTATTACAATTTTACCCCAAAATCCCCCCGGGGGGCATCCCAAAAAGGGGTTGGTCCCAATAGGATAGAGTAGGTTGGGCCTTCTCGTGTGCAAATGTTTGTTTTCGGAACATTTCAAGAAGAATACTAGGAGGAAGGGGAGTTTGAGGCGAGTCTGAGGGTTAAGAAATGTAAGAAAAAAAAACACCGGAAGTACGACATAAGCATGGCCGCACTACCGGTGGCGAGAGGAGGATTTAACCCCTAGTTACTTGCCCATGCCTAGCTGTTGGGCTTTCTGATACACCTTGCCCTCGGTGAGGAGGGATGGGGCAATGACCACCTCCACCTCTTGCATTTCTTTTATGTTTTTGGCCCCCACAGTGCCCATACTGGTCTTCAATGCCCCCAAGAGGTTGTGGGTGCCATCATCCAGTTTGGCAGGGCCTACTAGGATTTCCTTGAGGGTGCCAGTGGTGCCTACTTTAATCCTTGTCCCACGGGGTAGCACAGGACTGGGGGTAGCCATGCCCCAATGGTATCCTCTACCGGGGGCTTCTACGGCACGGGCAATGGGAGAGCCAATCATCACCGCATCCGCGCCACAGGCTATGCACTTACAGATGTCGCCCCCCGTGATAATACCCCCGTCGGCTATCACATTCACATACTTGCCTGTTTCCCTATAGAAATCATCCCTAGCGGCGGCACAATCGGCAATGGCAGTAGCCTGGGGCACTCCTACTCCTAAAACCCCCCTAGAAGTACAAGCCGCCCCCGGCCCAATTCCCACTAGAATGGCGGCTGCACCGGCTTTCATCAAGTTTAACGCTACTTCATAGGTGACACAGTTGCCCAGGATAACCGGCATTGGCATTTCTGCGCAAAACCGGCTTAAATCTAGGGGGGTGCTGGAGGAGGGGGATAGATGAGCCGTGGAGACAACCGTTGCCTGGATAAATACTAAGTCGGCACCACTCTCCGCTACCACTTGCCCGTATTTGCTGGCACCGGCGGGGGTAAAGCTGACAGCGGCAATGCCTCCCTGTTGTTTTATTTCTTGGATTCTTTGTTTGATTAGTTCCGGTTTGATGGGCTCACTGTACAATTTTTGCATTAAAGTTACAAATTCGTCCTTCCCCACCGAGGCAATCTGTTCTAGAATGGGGTTGGGGTCTTCATAACGGGTTTGGATGCCTTCCAGGTTTAGTACCCCTAATGCCCCTAATTGGGACAACAACACCGCCATCCGCACGTCCACTACCCCATCCATGGCACTGGCTATGATGGGGATTTCCCTCTCTATTCCCCCAATATTAACACGAGTGTCTGCTAAACTGGGGTCTAATGTCCTTGTGCCCGGTACTATGGCAATCTCGTCTATGCCGTAGGCCCTACGCGCTTTTTTCCCTCTTCCGATTACAATGTCCACCTTACTATTCTTTTTTCTGCTATAAGTTATTAGTAGTTTAGGGTATCAAATTTTTGCTTGTTCTGGCAATTTTGACGGGGGATTTTCCCAGTGGTTTTGCCACCAGCTGGGGGGGAGAGGGGACAATATTATTAACCTCCTGCTATTCCCCTTACTAGCCAAAATGCCCCTAGTAAAAACAGGGCAATCAGGTCATTCGTTTTTAGCTTTAATTCATGCCATTTCACTCGGTGTTCCCCTGGATTTGTAAATCCTCTAACCTCCATGGCAATTGCAATTTGTTCTGCCCTTAGTAGTATATTTTGCACTAGCCTTTCTGCCACTATTAACCACACCTGTAAACCTCGCCTGAATCCCAGTTTCTGCCAATTTATTGCCCTAGTGCGTACAGACCTTACTAGATTTTGTACTTCCTCTAAAACCAAAGGAATGAACCTAAGTGCTAAAATAAGTGTCAAAATTATCTCATTTATGGGCAATTTAAATCTATTTAATGGAGATAATAAATCCTCAATCCCTGCGGCAATTTTCTCAGGGGCAGTGGTGAGCAGGTATAAATTACTGCTGTAAAGTAGGGTGAAAATAAGAGTAGTAATCCTAATGGCCAAATCCAAAGAGCGTCGAGTTATGGTAAATTGCCCCAATTGATATAATACGTACTTGTAATTACTGGCAGTTGGAGGTGACAAGAAACTGTCAGGAAGACGGGGTTGATAGGAGAGATTAAACCCATCCCCGGCAAAAACAGTAACCAGAAACACTATTGACAAGAAAAAAACAAGCCAACTGATTTGAGTCTTCTGCAACCGCCAGGGAATACCAGCCCAAAGTGTTACCAAAACCAGAAAAAGAACTAAAAAAATACGCCAGGGAGGATTGGCTAAAAGAGGACTTAAAATTAAACTCATCAACCACCCTAGTTTAACACGAGGGTCTAGTCGATGCAACCAAGAAACCGGCTTTTCCACATAAATGCCGATGGGCAGTGAACGAAGTAAATCCATGACGGGGGAAATGGGAAAAGTTATTGTTATTCTCAAAATCTCTAGATATGATCAAGGGTAAATGGGAAAATAGGCAATTGTCAGCAAAATTTATGGATATTCAACTGATTAATATCGGTTTTGGCAACATTGTGGCGGCTAACCGAATCATTGCCATAGTTAGTCCGGAATCTGCCCCCATCAAAAGAATTGTAAGTGATGCCAAGGAGAAAGGACAACTCATTGATGCCACCTATGGGCGTCGTACTCGGGCTGTGATTATAACCGATTCCAACCATGTGGTGTTATCGGCCATCCAACCCGAAACGGTAGCCCATCGTTTCGTCTCCCAAGGTGAAAAGTTGTAGTCTTTAATTATTTAAACTATGGCACAATCATAGAACCAATCCCTTCGTCAGTAAAGATTTCCAACAGAAGGGCATGGGGGATGCGTCCGTCTATGATATGAGCTGCCCTTACCCCTTGGGCAAGGGAACGTACACAACAGTTAACCTTTGGTATCATACCACCAGTGACGATCCCTTTGTCAATAAGCTCTCTTGCCTCCTGTATTGTCAATTTGTGCAATAGGGTGGAGGGATCATTATAATCCTCCAAAATGCCGGGGGTATCCGTCAACAAAATCAATTTTTCCGCCCCCAAGGCAGCCGCTATCTCCCCGGCAAAGGTGTCTGCATTTATATTATGAGCCTGGCCCGTATTATCTGCTGCTACACTTGATATTATGGGTACGTAGCCACTTTTTACCAATGCCTCCACCAGGTTGATGTTAACACTGGTAACCTCCCCCACAAAGCCGACATTATCCCTATCTACTGGACGTGCTTGTACTAGATTACCATCTTTGCCACAAAGACCCACTGCATTGCCCCCTGCACGGTTTACCATGGATACCAATTCCTTGTTTACTCTCCCAACCAGTACCATCTCTACTACATCCATAGTGGCGGCATCCGTCACTCGTAAACCGTCTTTGAATTGTGGCTCGATTCCCAGTTTTGTAAGCCAGGTGTTTATTTCCGGCCCTCCACCGTGTACTACTACTGGATTCACGCCTACGGAGGCGAGGAAGACTATATCTCTTATCACCGACTGTTTTAACTTAGTGTCTTTCATTGCCGCCCCCCCATATTTTACCACAATGGTGCGGCCGGAGAATTTCTGGATATAGGGCAAGGCTTCGCTTAGAATTTTGACTCTTAAAGATGGTGCCACTTGATAAGTCTCTGACATTTCAATACAATTTGCTGTTCCATATCACCATTACGGAATTAATTTTAGGCAAATCCTGTCACAGCACAAGCCCTTTGTCAATAACCCCCAACAATCCTCATCTTCCTCTTTTTCTTCTCCCACTGCAGTATAATGATTATTGTTGTTATTTCATCAAAATGGGCATATCCCCGAAAAACCCCCTCATGTACGGGCTTATTATAGGTCTTGTGTCTGGTAGTGTCTATACGCTTTCTTTCTGTATACCCCCCAAATTCTAATCCCCATTTTCTACCCAGACTTTAACTATTCTCCCCTCATGTGTTACTCTATCTCAATGGTGGTCACCACCTGTGCATTCCCAATTCCCTCGACTAAAATATTTTCACTGGCTAGACTCCCCCAGGCTTTTATCCCCCTAACCAACAGCGGTGGCTCAGATTGTTTATAGCTTACATTTCCTGTTGCCTGGATTTGGGCTGGAGAGACTGCTAAATCCCATAAAGCCTCGTCGGCATATATTTCTGATTTTCTACTATGATTTCTTCCATACACCCCCCCTCTCATATACACCTTCTTGTCTTCCATGTCAAAATTCACCCTGTTGGCCGTTATAGTCACTTCTTCCTTTGGTTGTTTCAATAGTACTGTTTCTGGTGCTTCCACTTGTCTTTTATCATAATACCAGACTAGCCTGGAAGTGGCGGCAATTAGGAGAGGATTAAGGGATTGATATTCTACATTGCCGCTGATGGTGGCAATGTGTTGATTCAAGTCTACCTTTCCCCTATCGGTTTTAATTATATCGGCGACTAGTCTATCCTGATAACGGATTACAGTCAGGGGTTTGTCGCCGATGATTTTATCTTCTGCCACCTGCCAATCTAGACGGGAGGTGGATAGTTGTAGGGTTGGTTGTTTGGTGGTGGCCTTTATGTTGTCTTTTAGCCTTAGAATTTGCCTTTTGGTGTCGTATTCAGCTTCTTCTGCCAACACCACCATGTTTTCATGGCTGGCTTTTATTTTGTTTTTGCCTGTTAGTTTTAGATAATTTTCCTCTGGTTTCCAAACAACTTTTTCTCCCTTCAATTCCACTTTATTCCTTGTGTCAACTACCAGTATATTCCCCTGCATGTAGATTTCCTTCCCCTCTCCCGTCACTTCCCCACCGTCGGCACTTAGCTGTAAAATGATCCGATTATTCTCATACAAGTTGCCTATTATTCCCTCTACTTTTGCAATTTTATCTTCCTGGGTATAGCTCACCCTTTTGGTGCGAAGTCGCCACAAAAGTTGCCCCCTGGCATTAGACTGTTCAATGATGGAGTTATACAACACTAAACCAGGTTTAATCTGCTGTTTTTCTCCTGAGTTTTCTTCGTCCAAAACAGTGGATTTTTTCCCCTGGCATGCCCCCATTAATAGTGATAGGCACAATGACGATACCACTACTTTTGTTAGCATCGGTTGTGGTTTTTTCATCCTATATCCCCATATTTGCCCTATTGTTTCTTATCCCCAATTATTTTTTTACCCCTCTCCTCATCTCCCATTTTACCCCTAACCCCTAATCCCTATTCCCTAACCCCCACCCCGAGGGGGGGATGAAGTTTAGGAAAATTGTCTCACCGGAATATCTTGATTACTGTTGTCAAAATCGGTGGCAACGGGCTCAAGACGGTCTACAAAAAGGATACCATTGAGATGGTCTATTTCATGTTGGATAATCCTGGCAACAAAATCGGAATACTGTCGACGGTGGAATTTACCATCACGAGTATAATACTCTACTTCTATTTCCCGATGACGAGACACATCTCCCCTTTTGCCTCTCACGCTGAGACAACCCTCATTCCCCCTTACCATTTCCTGGGAATGGGAGACAATACGAGGGTTTATCATGGCTAGTGGCGACATCAAAGGCGCGTCGGGATAACGGGGATTGGGATGGGAAGCCACAATAATTATTCTTTCAGATATCCCCACCTGTGGCGCAGCTATTCCTACCCCATTGACTGATAGGGTAAGGCTGATTAAATCGTCAATTAGCTTTTGAATCCTTTCATTTTCAATATCACTAACCTCTTTGGCTACCTGTCTGAGGATGGGATTGCCTATTTGTATTATTTCTAAAACCATCAGACTGTTTCCTCTCATTCCCTTGAATAGTCTATACTTGAGGGGAGGGAAATCCAACCCCCATATCCAGTCTATAACATTAGCCATTGTCCAATTGCAGGAGAATGATTATTAACCCGTCTCTAGCATTCTCCCTCTTTGCTTCTGTTGTATCCAATTCACTTTCTTTTTCCATCCCCTTGCAATTTCCTGGCTCATTGGTATTTTTTTTATAGTTTTCCTCTATATTCGTGGCTTCTATTCCCATTATCTTTTAATTGCAGTCAGTAACTCTCTTACTTAGGCTTTGACAATGGGCAAGGGATTTTTTTCTTTTTTTATCATCCAGAAAGTATACTCCTGTTTCTCCTATATTTCCATACAGTTAATCACCTTTTGGCGAATCATTTCTGATGGCTGGAAATTAAAACTTGCCATTTTCCTCCACGCCTTAAGTTGCCTCCCCACTGCTACATAACCCATAAGACAATTTCAGGATATTGCCGGATAATCTTTCTTCTACTGGTTACTCTTTTTCCCATAGTGGCATATTAGTCATCTCGATACCAGGATATGATTGTCTGTTACTTGTAGGCTTCCTGCTACCGCTGATGGGGATTATTGGCATTCAACTGGTTAGTATTTCCTCTGTAGACTAGTTACTCACTCTCGTCTATATGAATTTGAACAAGAAAAAGGAGAAATACTAGGAATCCCTTGTTATTTTGAATTACAATAAAGGGCTCAATGGGCGGGTGGTTAGAAAAAACAAAAGAATATGAAGGTGTAGAGGCAATAATAGGCTCTTTTGTCTGTCTTGAGAACATCTATAAAATATAAAATACAAATAGCAGGGTTATAATAATAGCAATCAACCTTTCTGTGGCCCAAAACAATAGTATTTCTCAGTCTATGGCTAATACCCCGAACATTCAGTCTGACTCTCCCTCTGCCTCCAAATCTTCTACTTCTTCTACTTATGCACTCTTTTCCCATGGTGAATAAAATTTAAGTAAAATTAGCATAATTCCTACGAGGACATAACTAGAATAATTTATATCCTTCAAATTGTTACGTAATTAAGTCGATAAAAAATAACGGAATATTTTCAGGTCAATATAATTTTGGGAAATTGGTGAATTTTATAAAACAAAATAACGTCGCCATTTGATGGGATAAAAATTTAGAGAAAAGGCCCGTTACTTTAGGCTACAGCCCAACACAGAATTCTGTAAAAGAGGCCTGAGCTATGGCTTATCAGATAAGCATATCCTATACAAAAATAGGAAGCAAAACTTTTAAAAACCAGTGAATTTAAAGAAGCATGAGCTATATCTGTTGGGTATAGAGGGGCAAAAATAAGAAGTATAAGCAAGCAGATAGCTTAAAATTTATTGTTGCAGTAAATACGGGAAAATGGTATTCAAATTAAGGCCACCTTAAATGGGTTTATGCGCGGGTGATGGGATAAAAAATAGAGGCATAAGCTCACCTAATTCTAAAACCATTAATAATATAATTAAACCTTTCATAATATCAATAAATTACATATAAAACAGTAGTAAAAGGTAAAAAATGTACAACTACTATTCGGTTTAGCTCTCGATAACACAACGTTATAGACCCTATGGTTTATAAAGCTAGATGGGTATATTATTAATAATAAAAACACCTGACCTTTCCAACCAGTAACTTCTTCGGGAAACCTAAGAGTATAGAACAGGGAGGCTTTGTCTTTTATTGTAGAATAAAACTAAAAATAGCAACCCGCGGATGATGATATCATTTGTCTGGGACTTGTCTGTTATTTGTCTGTGATTGGCTACCCTCTCCCCTTCTCCCTTGTCTCCAATCCACCTTTTCTTTTCTCCCTTAACTTCTTTTCTTTCATTCTTCTCCTCACCGGTATCACCTCGGCTTCTTGGTGTTTTTTTCATATTTTCCTCTTGTATTTCCGGGGATACCACACCCACTACTATTTTTTTTTCTCAATAGCCTATTGCAATCACCCCAAGAGTTATCCTTTTAATGCAATTTATTCCTCTTTCCCAAACACGGGGGATTGTTATTATTATCCCTATCGGCTACTCCTCTTTTCCAAAAGCAGGATAATAATTATTATCCCCATGCATGATGTATAACCTTCACTAATGGATAATCCTCAACGAGAGAAAGTTATTAGTCTCATTCCCGTTGGTTACCCCCTTAATCCCAATAGTATAACGATAATCATTCGTCTGCCATTAATTCCCCCTGTTACCCCTCTAGGGGTATCAGAGTTGGTTACTATATAGACACAGACTTTGGTAGTGGAATCAATGGGGGGAGGGATTGATGGTTTTAGCCAGA
>DVEF01000044.1 GCA_015295805.1 Geminocystis sp. M7585_C2015_104
ATACAACTATACTCGCCGATGGGATATGGGATATAATTCTTCCAGGAGTCCAATAGGAATGTCCTCTTGTATGGCCACCAATTCTGAAATAATTGCCAGTATTGCCGAGGATTTGAGACGTTCAACAGAGGCAAAAAGGGCAAAAAAGCTGGTATTTTATGTAAGTCAAAGATACTGGGAGCCGGATTTTTCTATTGTAGATAGTTATTCTTTTGAGGATTTATTGATGAGTTTATATCAGGGAAATCCCACACTGGATGATTTAAAGGCTCTCCTCTATCAAGCCGTGAATACTCTCAATAGGAAGGCAGTTTATGTAAAAATAGCCCAATATTTGTACAAGAGGATGTCAAAATTGTACGAGAATGTCGAGCCCATTTCTAATAGTAATGCGAACGAATTAGAACCAGGGTTGCTGGAAAGAATTGCAGAAAATATCGAAGCCCACCCAGAAGCAGCGAGGATCAAAAAACTAATATTTGCTGCCTGCAAGCAATACTGGGAAAATGACAGTAATGTGATTGACATGTATGAGTTAAAGGAGTTGCTGACAGAGTTGTATCAATTATACCCCACAGCTAAAAGACTGCGTAAAACTCTAGACAAAATCGTTGCCAGTATCAACCGTCAGAATTTTTACTCCTTCATCGCAGATACTATCATGGGGGAATTGGCATATCTGTACAAACATGACGTAGCGGCTTCTGAAGACAGTCAGGGAGAGAAAGACGAAGAAACTATGCTTATTCGGGCACAAAAACAGTCTAAATCCGTAGAGCAGGGAGAAACACAAGATAGCACAGAAGAAAAGGGGGACAATGTAGGGACAGAAGTAGTACAAGGAGCGGTACCGGAGGGGCAAATTCTACCCTGGTTAAGGCTAGATAGTCTTTTCGACCTTAAACAGGAGATTATGCAATATACCAACCCCCTAAGAGCCAAGATCATCCTGTTCTATACTATATATCAGATTGAGCCCATGGAGCAACACTGGTCTGTAGTTCGGACTTGTAGTCTAGATGATTTATTATTGAAATTGTTCCAACAGTATGGTAAAGATGTGACGGGAATAGAAAGACATTTGTCACAAACTGCTAATTTTCAGATAGAGGGTTTAAACGCGGAAGATAATATCCAAACTGTTAATACCCTCGTGGAGAGTTTTAGACGTTTTTGTAAGAAATAGGGTTTCAGCATAGAGAATGGAAGTAAATCAAATTCTAGAAATCTACAACACGGGAGAGAGGAATTTTAAGGGTGCGTTTCTGGCGGGGATAGACTTGTCCGGGGCGGATTTAATTGGTATAATCCTTGCCGGTGGCAATTTACAAAAGGCTAATTTCACCTTTGCTTATCTTAACCGTAGTGATTTAAGCCAGACTAATCTAGAGGAGGCTATCCTCACTGGTGCTAATCTTTATCAGGCTATCTTGGTGGAGGCTAATTTACACCGGGCTGACTTGCATGGCGCCATACTACAAAAAGCTGACTTAAGAGGGGCAAATCTAACCCTGGCAAATCTGTTGGATGCCAACCTCATAGAAGCCGACTTACGTTATGCCAATCTGGGAAATGCCAACCTGAAAGGGGCCTGTTTAAGGGGTGCTAATATGAGGAGGGAGAAACGGGCTAATGCCACTAATCTGAGGGGTGCTAATCTAGATAAAGCCGATTTGAGGAATATTGACATGCAGGGGGTAGATTTAAAGAATGCTAGTCTGATAGGTGCTAATTTAGCAGAAGCCAACCTGCGTGGTGCTGATTTAACCAATGCCGACTTGACTGGTGCTAATCTGAAGGGGGCATTACTTACAGAGGTACAATTGGCAGGTGCTAGACTAGTGAGTGCTAATCTAGCCAATGCCAAACTAGATCGTGCCATCCTCGTTGACAGCGATTGTACCATGGCCAATCTAGAAAATGCCACCCTTTCTGATGTAAAATTAACCCGTGCCAATCTTATCCAGGCTAATCTGACGTTTGCCCGTCTCAACCGCAGTGATTTAACTCGTGCTAATCTTTATGGTGCTATTCTTCGTAATGCTTCTTTAATGGAGGTGTTTTTTGCCCGCACTAATCTTTCTTCTGCTGATTTAACCAGTGCCAATCTTATCGGTGCTGATTTGAGTAGTGCTAACACTGCTGGGGCTATTTTTGAGAAGGCTATTATGCCGGATGGGCAGATTTTTCACTGAGAGTTGCTTACTGTTTTCTCCATTTTGCTTTTTAGGGGGATTGGTTCTATTCTATATACTGTAGGTGGATTTGCAGTTTTATAGTCAGAATTAGGGAAGTATTTTGGGCTAATATCGAGCCAGTTAATTTACTGTTTTGCTATTAGAATATGTCCAAATAGTTGAGGGGGGAAGTGTCTTATGCCCTAATCCTTAAATGCTGGAGTTTTTCTCTAAAATGGTAACAGGAATTTAAGTGCATTTGGTGATGAAAATTGCCTATTTGATAAACCAGTATCCCAAGGTGAGTCATAGTTTTATCCGGAGGGAAATCTTGGCGTTGGAGTCGCTGGGGGTGACTATTAAACGTTTTTCGGTGCGCTCCCTTTTTTCTGAGTTACAAGATAAGACAGACATAGACGAATGGCAGAAAACGAAATTCATATTGGGGGTGGGGATAGTAGGGTTACTATTTCACTCTTTGAAATGGTTGGTTGTCTCTCCCAGAAGATTCTTTTCTGCCCTTGTAGTTGCTCTGAAAATAGGCTACCATTCCGAGCGTGGGGTTTTGCGTCACTTGGCTTATCTAGCAGAGGCTTGTGTATTAGCTTCTTGGCTACGGGGGGAGGAGATTAAACATATACACGCCCATTTTGGCACCAATTCCACTGCCGTGGCGATGCTCACCAGTATTGTATCAGATGTGACCTACAGTTTTACTGTTCATGGCCCGGAGGAGTTTGACAAACCTAAGGCTATTTCCCTGGCAGAAAAGATTAAAAGGGCTACTTTTGTAGTTGCTATTAGCAGTTATGGTAGAAGTCAACTTTATCGTTGGTGTGATTATTCTCAATGGGGGAAAATTCATGTTATCCACTGTGGTTTAGACAACTTCTTCTTGGAGGCAGACCATCAAAAAAGGGGAGAAATTCAAAAGGAAAATCGTCTGGTGTGTGTAGGCAGACTTTGCCCGCAAAAGGGACAATTATTGTTAGTGGAGGCTATTAGACGGTTAAAAGACAAAGGGATTGACTGTCAGCTTACTCTAGTAGGAGACGGGGAGTTAAGACAGACTATAATGGAGTTAGCCAAAAGCCTAGGGGTAGACAGTCAGATAAGAATCACCGGCTGGCTAAGTAGCGATGGTGTGAAAAGGGAAATAAGTCAAGCCAAGTTGATGGTAATGCCTAGTTTTGCTGAAGGCTTGCCAGTGGCGATTATGGAGTCATTGGCTTTAGGTATTCCTGTTATTACCACCTATGTGGCTGGCATTCCTGAATTGGTGGTAGACGGGGAATCCGGTTGGTTGGTGACTCCCGGAGACATAGATGCCTTAACGGAAACCCTAATAAAAGCCTTAAACACTCCGGTTGAGGTTTTACAACAGATGGGTAGGAAGGGGAGAGAAAGAGTTATCCAAAATCACTCTGCCAACAGGGAAGCCAGGAAACTACTGTCTCTGTTTTGCCACTATTTAGGGGGGGATGAGGATTAGGCTACAGGGGATACAAGGGATTAGGTAACAGGGGGATGTGTATAAAAGAAGGCCCACAGCTGCTAGAGTATTTTTCAGTTACCTGTTGGGAAAAATGGCATGAATTGCAATGGTGGTGAGGAGATTATTCTGTCCTTGGTTATCCCCACTTATAATGAGAGTGAGAATATACCCCGTTTAATCCCGCAACTGTGTGAATTATTGGGGAGTATTCTGTCAGACAAGTATGAGTTGATTATAGTGGATGATGATAGTCCGGATTTTACCTGGAAAATTGCCCAGGATTTAGCCGTTAATCATCCCCCTGTGAGGGTTATTCGGCGTCGGGGGGAGAAAGGATTGTCTACAGCGGTGGTGAGGGGGTGGCAGGAGGCAAGGGGGGAGATATTGGGGGTGATTGATGCTGATTTACAACACCCCCCTCAGACTCTACTGCTATTGTGGCAGGAAATAGAAAAAGGTGCTGACTTAGCCGTTGCCAGTCGTCATGTAGAGGGTGGGGGAGTCAGTGACTGGAGTGTAACACGACGCTTTCTCTCCCGTAGTGCCCAAATTCTAGCCTTAATTATACTTCCGGAAGTAGCAAGCCGCGTTTCAGATCCCCTAAGTGGTTATTTTTTAATCCGTCGCCGTTGTTTGCAGGGGAAGACTTTAAATCCTCTAGGATACAAGATTCTAGTGGAAGTTTTGGCGCGGGGGAGGATTCGTTGGATTGGGGAGGTGGGTTATGTTTTTCAGGAAAGACAAGAGGGTGAAAGTAAAGTGACCTTTAGGGAGTATATTGATTATATCAGACATTTAGTCCGTTTGCGTTTTTGTTTATGGCAAGAAAGTCGGTTTTTCCGTTTTGCTTTTGTAGGTTTTACTGGCGTTTTTGTAGATATGTTCTTTCTGTTTCTCCTCAGTGATCCTACCACGTTAGCTTTGCCTCTGACTCGTAGTAAAATTCTAGCAGCCCAGTTGGCTATTGTTAATAATTTCCTCTGGAATGATGCTTGGACTTTTGGGGATGTTGCCAGGAAACAACCTGGTATAAGAAAGAAGATTAGGCGTTTTCTCAAGTTTAATTCTATCTGTTTAGCTGGTTTGATTTTGAATGTGTTGTTTTTGAATGTCTTTTTTAACTGGTTTAAGTGGAATAGATATTTGGCCAACTTGATGGCCATTATTTTGGTAACTATTTGGAATTACTGGCTAAATTTAAAACTAAATTGGCGTACCACAGACACCGGGGATACCGAATACTGATGGCAGGATAAGTGATAACAATTCCGGGAATAAATAATAGTTCCAAAGACTAATTGGGGAATGCAATGTGGTGCATGTTAGTATGAGGGATGGGATATTAAACAATAAAACAACAATTAATCGGTATCAATGAGGGATGCTAACAAGAATTAATAGGGTGTTTACCATGTAAAAAAGGCCCACAATTTGTGTTTCTGTCCAACCACTTAATTCCAAATGATGGTGAAGTGGAGCCATTTTTAATAGTCTCTTCCCCTTGCCATCTGGTCCTTTTGTAGCTTTATAGTATGTAACCTGTGCTATTACTGATAGGGACTCAATAAAGAAAAGCAGGCTGATTACAAAAAGACTCCAAAGCTGACCAGTAAGAATACCTACTGCGGCTAAACCAGCCCCTAGGGCTAAAGAGCCTGTATCACCCATGAATACATTTGCTCTATGGCGGTTGTGGACAAGAAATCCCAAACAGCCACCACTGACAGCCAGACAGAGGGCCAGCAAATCTGGGTAGTCCTTTCCTATGATAATTCCTAACCCCAAAAAGGCGATGGCACAAGTACCTCCCGCTAACCCGTCAACTCCGTCTGTAAGGTTAGTGGCGTTGCTTTCGGCTACTATGACGAATACTGCCAGAAACCAAAACAGGAAATTTAGGGGTAGTACTATGTTGAATGGGAGACTGATGGTAGTAATGTTGTCTCGGGGTGGGAAAAGAAAAAGCCATAGGCAAAAGAGAATGGCAAAAGAGGTTTGTAGGAGGAGTTTCTGGGAGGGGGTTAATCCCAGGTTGGTTTTTTTTCGTAAAATCTGCCAGTCGTCAAGCCAACCGATGAAAGCGTAGGCGAGGATTACCAAGGCTACAGCTATGACTGTGGGGGTGAAGCCTCCTGCTATTACTCCTATTAACAAGGCTGGTGGTATAAAAAAAACACCCCCCATGGTAGGTGTGCCAGCCTTTTTTAGGTGACTTTGGGGTCCATCCTCCTGTATTATCTGGGAAGCCTTTATTTCCCTAAGGATGGGGACTATTATAGCACCCAGGAGAGCACTGGCGGTGGCGGTAATCCAGAATACCAGGGTTTGGGCCATTGTGAGGGTAAACAGGCTAATCACCCCGAGGATAACAGTTAACAGGAATAACAGGAGTCTGCCGGAGGGGTTGAAGTAGATACGGCTGATGGTCATGTTTTTTTCTCAAATACCAGATGGTCTTTGTCTAGTTTTACCACGATAGTATCCCCTGGGGTGAAGGTTTGTTCTAAAATTTTGGTGGCTAGGGGGTTTTCTAATTCTCGTTGGATAGCTCGTTTTAAAGGGCGGGCCCCATATACTGGATCGTATCCTACCTCTGTGAGGAAGTCTTTTGCCTCTTCTGTCAATTCTATACTGAGTCGTTGTTCTGCCAGTAGGGCTTGTAGTTTTTTCAGCTGTAGGGATACTATTTGTTTCAATTGGTCTTTAGTGAGACTATGGAAGATGATTATATCATCAATGCGGTTAAGGAATTCAGGGCGGAAGTGTTTGCGGAGGGAGGTAAGGACCTTTTCCCTCATGGTATCATAGTCTTGGGGATGATTATGGAGGATATATTCGCTGCCGATATTGGATGTCATCACTATGATGGTATTGCGGAAGTCCACCAGACGCCCCTGACTGTCGGTGATGCGCCCGTCGTCTAACACTTGTAGTAGGATATTAAACACATCTCTATGGGCCTTTTCCACCTCGTCCAGTAGTACAACCGAATACGGTCTACGACGGATAGCTTCTGTTAGTTGCCCTCCCTCTTCATACCCCACGTATCCTGGTGGTGCGCCTATTAGACGGGATACTGCATGTTTTTCCATGTATTCTGACATATCTATTCTTACCATAGCCTCTTCAGAGTCGAAGAGGAGGGAGGCTAGGGCGCGGGCAAGTTCGGTTTTCCCCACTCCGGTTGGCCCTAGGAATAAAAATGAGCCGATGGGGCGGTTAGGATCTTTCATTCCGGCCCTTGCTCTGCGAATAGCAGCTGCTACAATGGATACTGCCTCTTTCTGTCCAATTACCCTTTCATGGAGATGGGATTCTAGTTGTAGGAGTTTTTGTCTTTCGCTTTCCAGTAGTCTATTTACTGGTATGCCTGTCCATCCAGCCACTATTTCTGCTATATCTGCTTCGGTAACCTCTTCTCGGAGGAGGGCATTTCCTTGGGATTGGATTGCCAGCAGCTTGTCTTCCTTTTCTTTAATCTGTTTTTGTAGACTTTCCAGTTTGCCGTATTTTATTTGGGCTGCGGTATTTAGGTCATAATCTCTTTCTGCTTTTTCTACTAGTAATCTTAACTGTTCCTCTTCTTCTTTTAAGGCCTTTATTTCTTCTAGTAATTCCTTTTCCGTTTGCCAACGAGCCGACAATTCTCGTTGTTTTTCCTTTAGTTTAGCCATTTCTTGGTTTAAACGTTCCAGATTTTCCTCTGTAGTTTTATCTTTTTTCCCCTCTCCAGACAGAGACAATTTTTCCATTTCTAACTGCATAATTTTGCGTTCAAGGGCTTCTAATTCCACCGGTTTAGAGGTAATTTGCATTTTGAGTTTAGCCGCCGCTTCGTCTACCAAGTCGATGGCTTTGTCTGGGAGAAAACGGCCTGTAATATAGCGGTGGGAGAGGGTAGCGGCTGCCACTAGGGCACTGTCGGTGATTTTGACGCCGTGGTGTAGTTCATAACGTTCTTTCAAGCCCCTTAGAATGGAGATAGTGTCTTCTACGCTGGGTTGTTTTACATATACGGGTTGGAAACGTCTTTCTAAGGCTGGATCCTTTTCGATGTATTTGCGATACTCATCTAGAGTAGTGGCGCCAATGCAACGCAACTCGCCACGGGCTAACATGGGTTTAAGAAGGTTACTGGCATCCATGGCGCCTCCTTCCTTGCTCCCTGCGCCCACTACAGTATGTAGTTCATCGATAAACAAGATAATTTGGCCGTCGGATTCTATTACTTCCTTTAGGACATTCCTCAGTCTTTCTTCAAATTGTCCCCTATATTTAGCGCCGGCGATGAGACTCCCCATGTCCAGGGACACCAACTGACGCTCTTTTAACGATTCTGGCACATCCCCCTTTACTATTCTTTGGGCTAATCCTTCTGCTATTGCCGTTTTACCTACTCCTGGATCTCCTATCAGTACTGGGTTATTCTTTGTTCTACGGGACAGTACTTGAATAACCCTCCGGATTTCCTCATCGCGGCCTATTACTGGGTCCAGTTTACCAGCACGGGCCTCCTCTGTCAAGTTGCGTCCGTACTTAGCCAGATGCCCTTCTCCGGCGGTTGTTTCTTCTGTTTCTTGAGTTTGGCTTTCTTGTTGTTCTATTTTTGCTTTAAATTCTCTTACAATTTTTTCAAACTCCTGGGGTTCTAGATTAAAACTACGTAAAGTTTTTTTACCAATTCGTTGATCCTCGGCGAAGGCTACTAACAGGTGAGATACGCCTATGTACTCATCTTGCCAACTGATTCTACAATTTTCTGCCCTGTCTAACATTAAATCCAGACTCCGCCCCAAGTACAACTGTTCTACTGCGTACATACGGGGCTGACGGAGGGCAAAGTTTTGTAGTTGTTTTTGTAGTCTGCCTATATCTATACCAGCCTGGGTGAAGATGTCTTTAGCTATGGTATTTTCTGCTATCAGTGCCAGTATAAGGTGTTCTACTTCCAGATTTTGATTCTTTAACTCCTTACAAATCTCCTGTGACCGGACTATAGCATCCCATGCGATTTCTGTAAACTTGTTTGGATCGGTTGGTTGCATCTTAGACCCATTTTTCCCTATCTCCTCCAATTTTAATATTTTTTAACATCCCTTGAGAAGATATCCTATGAGGTATAGAGAGCCACAGACTACAATTTGCTGTGTGGTGGGCTGACAATGGGGTATAATGGCGTCCAGGGCCGTAAACAAGTCGGGGTAGGTTTTTATCTGTTTTAACTGAGGTTGTATTTGTTTAGCCAGGGTAGCTAGACTTTCTGGGTGGGCGCTGGCATGATCCGGCACTGGTACGAGGTACAATTGCTCATGGGGCCTTAGTAATTCTTGGAATATGCCGGCATGATCTTTTGTGTCCAACATGCCTATTATCCAAAGTATCTCTTTGTGGAGACTATTCACATATTGTCGGAGGATTTTAGCAGATTCTACGTTATGGGCTCCATCCACAAGGATTTTTGTATTCTGCCATAGCAACCATTGGATTCTACCGGGCCATTGGGTTTTTTCTATGCCCCTTGCTATGGTTTCTGGGACCAGTTGGGGGTAGTCTTGTTTTAATAGTTTACAGGCGGCTATAGCCAGAGCGGAGTTTTGTAGTTGGCAGTCTCCTGCTAGGGGGAGCTTGTAGACTATGTTATCATATACTGCATGGTGGTCGTCTTTTCTTACTGCTGGTTGTATCCACCACAGGGGGGCTTGTAGTTCTTTTGCTTTTCCTGTTATTACTTCCTTCCCTTCTGGGGGGATACTACTGGCTGCCAATACTGGACAGTTTTTCTTGATGATTCCTGCTTTTTCTGCTGCTATTTGGGCTATACTGTCCCCTAGTACTTGCCAATGTTCCCTACTGATAGATGTGATTATACTTACCAGGGGGCTGTTGCAGACGTTAGTGGCATCTAGTCTTCCTCCCAACCCCACTTCCATTATGGCTATATCTACTGACTCGGAGGCAAAATAATACCAGGCTGCTGCTGTTATTATTTCAAACAGAGTTGGACATTTTTCACTATTTCTATCTACTATGCCTATTATTTCTTCCAGTATTTCCTCTAATTTTTTTTCCTCTATTTGCCTTTCGTTTATGCAAATTCTTTCTGTCCAATTTACCAAATGTGGTGAAGTGTAACGGCCTGTTTTGTAGCCGCAATAAGTAAAAATTGAAGACAAATAGGCGCAAACTGAACCTTTTCCGTTTGAACCTGCTACATGGATTATGGGGACTTTTTCCTGAGGATTGCCAAGTTTTTCTAGCAATAATTTTATTCTTTCTAAGCCCAGATTTACGCCAAAAGTGCGGAAGGGTGACAAAATTTCATCTATTGGGGAAGACATAGAAGGCGATGGTAGCAATTGGCAGGATTCCTGGTAGATATTAACATAATTAGTAGGTAATGTGACTATAAGCCAGTCATCACAACTATTGGGTATAGGCCAGTATAAGAAAAATTAAGAAGAATGGGTATGGTATGTGAAACCAAAGATAATGAAAGGGCAAGACAAACACAAGAGGAGAGGAAGGCAACACCATTGCAGTTGATAAAAGAAATTATCGCCCGTTGGTGGTCAGACTTCACCCTACAAACCAAGTTAATGGCGATAGCCACCCTGGTAGTTTCTATTTTCATGAGTGGGATTACTTTTTGGGCAGTCAACACTATTCAACAGGATGCCCAGATGAATGATACCCGTTTTGGGCGAGACTTGGGGTTGTTGTTGGCAAGCAATATATCGCCATTGATAGCCAAAGGGGATGTTACAGAAGCGGCACAATTGTCTAGTAGGTTTTTTAATAGTACTTCTAGTCTGCGTTATGTCATTTATAGTAATCAAGATGGGGAGATTGTATTTGGTATTCCCTTCTGGCAACCGGAAGTACAAAATTCCCTTACCCTCCAACGGAAACTAGAATTACCAGAAGATTATAATCCCTCTGTGGCCACCCCAGCCGTAAGACAGCATTTCACCCCCAATGGCAGAGTTACAGATGTCTTTGTGCCTATTATCTCCCAGGAGGACAACAAATATCTAGGAGTTTTAGCAGTTGGCATTAATCCCAATCCCACCATTGTCGCCTCTTCTAATCTTACCAGGGATGTGACCATTGCTGTGTTTGTATCCATTTGGGCTATGGTAATACTGGGGGGGGTATTCAATGCCCTTACTATCACTAAACCCATCAAGGAGTTGTTGACGGGGGTTAAAAATATTGCTGCTGGTAACTTTAAACAGAGAATCAATCTTCCTCTTGGTGGCGAGTTGGGGGAATTAATTTTAAGTTTCAATCACATGGCTGAAAGACTAGAGAAATACGAAGAACAAAATATAGAAGAGTTAACGGCAGAGAAGGCAAAACTGGAAACCCTAGTATCTACTATTGCCGATGGTGCTATTCTACTAGATCCCCAGCTAAAATTAGTACTAGTCAATCCCACTGCTAGGAAAATGTTTGGCTGGGATGACAATCGGAGTCTTATTGGGGAAAATGTTTTAGACTTTTTACCCCCAGAGGTAGCCAAGCAACTACGACAACCCCTAGAAGATATTGCTAAAGGGAAGCACATTCAGACACAAAAAGATGACAAAACCCCCCAACTATCTCCCGCCACTGGGGAGTTTACTGTAAGTCTTCCTAAACCCCACTGTCACACCTTCCGTATTCTCCTCAATGAGGTTTTAGATCAAAATAGGGGAAGTCTCAAGGGAATTGTCATCACAGTACAGGATATCACTAAGGAAGCAGAGTTGAATGAAGCCAAGAGTAGGTTTATCAGCAATGTATCCCACGAGTTACGGACACCCCTGTTTAACATCAAGTCTTTTATCGAAACCCTCTGCGAGTATGGGGATGAATTGACAGAAAGCGAGAAGATGGAATTCTTACAGACTGCTAACAGTGAAACTGACCGTCTTACTAGACTAGTTAACGATGTGTTAGACTTGTCCCGTTTAGAATCCAACCGCCACTATCAATTTTCCCCAACAGATGTGGCCCAACTTATTGAACAAACCCTCCGCACCTACCAACTCAATGCCAGACAGAAGAATATTGAACTGACTCAGGAGGTAGAGGGGGAATTGCCCACGGTATGGGGCCATTATGATCTATTATTACAGGTTTTTAGCAATTTGGTAGACAATGCCCTCAAATTCACCCCGGAGGGAGGTAAAGTGGTAGTAAGGGCTTATAACCACCATGGGGATAAAGACAATCCTGATAAAGTTACCCACGTCAGAATAGAAGTCAGCGATACGGGTATAGGCATCGCCCCGGAAGATCAAGAGGCCATTTTCGATCGCTTCTTCCGGGTAGAAAACCGTGTTCATACCCTCAAGGGCACTGGCTTAGGCCTGTCCATTGTCAAGAATATCATCGAAAAACACCACTCCCAGGTTCATGTTATCAGCGAGGTGGGGGTTGGTACCACCTTCTGGTTCGACTTGGAAGTATATAATCCTCAAACCCATCAAGGGGTACAACTAAGTGAATCCTATGGAAAATAACGTAAACCATAAGAAATATCCATGGCAAGATGAAGCATAAAGGATAAAAAATAGAACTATAACCACGTATACCAGTAGTCCACGGGCAAGACGGCTGAGGAGGAAACAATTATGGCCTTGGTGTATGGCACAGGGGGCGATGACTGGATTGCCCCTGACTACACTAGTCTTGGAGTAGTGGGGTTGCCGGGAGTAGTGGCGGACGAGATTCACGGATACGACGGCAATGACTACATGGAAGGAGGCGGTGGCAACGACACCCTATTGGGCTACGCCGGGAATGACATAATGGATGGTGGCCAAGGGAATGACTCCCTCAGTGGTGGGGTAGGTAATGACTGGATGGAAGGAGGGGGAGGAGATGACATCCAAAAAGGGGGCACTGGTGACGATGTCCTCTTCGGCGACGAGGGCAGTGACGAACTGTGGGGTGGAACAGGAGAAGACTGGCTAGGAGGGGGCGACGGTAACGACACCCTCCGGGGGGGCGGCGGCAATGATGTCCTCTATGGTGGTGGAGGAGACGATTTGTTAGCCGGAGGCAGCGGCATAGATTACCTAGTGGGTGACGATGGGGATGATGACCTCAATGGTGGCGGTGGGGAAGACTACCTGGAAGGCGGTGATGGTGCTGACTATTTCTACTTCTACTCCCCCACCCATGGCCTTGACATTATCATGGACTTCAACCGGGAACAAGGGGATAAAATTGCTATCTCTTCCACCGGTTTTGACGGTATAACCACCCTCTCTCTTGTCTACTCCGAAACCCCCAACCCAGGCCAGTTCGGCTATACTTTACAGTATTTTTACCATGAGTCAATTGGTGAAATACCTGTAACTCTATTGTACTATACCCCCTCTGGAGGAACAACTCATCTCCTGGCGGCCCTTGCCAACAGCGTTGACCTCATCGCCTCTGACTTTGTACTCTTTTAGCCCTTTGTGATTTTTTAACCCCCTCGCCGGCACTGCTTAAAGAGTAACAGGATTGTAACAAGAAGTAGCTGAGGATGAGAACCCCGCTACAATGAAGGTGGGAGCGTTTGGAGGCAGAGGGCTTATGGCTCGGGTAACGGGTACACAGGCTGATGATTTTATTACTCCTTCCCTTGTCAGCGGGGGAGTGTCTGGTGTGCCGGGAGTCGGTGATGATAGCATTGACGGCTATGGAGGCAATGATACCATAGATGGAGGTCCCGGGAATGATACCATCGACGGCTGGGGGGGGCAATGACTCTATACTTGGCAGTGCAGGCAATGACTATGTCTATGGGGACGACGGCAATGACTGGCTAGAAGGCAACACGGGGAACGATTCCATAAATGCCGGCTGGGGCAATGACACCATATATGGGGGTACAGGAGATGACTACCTCTACGACTGGTATGGCGACGATTACATGTATGGGGGAGGTGGCAATGATACCATAATTGGAGACGACGGCAATGACTGGCTAGAAGGCAACATAGGCAATGACTCTCTTGTTGGGGATTGGGACCATGATACCATAAGTGGGAGTGATGGCAATGACACCCTCTCTGGTGGCAGTGGCAATGACTCTTTGGACGGGGGTGAGGACAATGATTTTCTGGACGGAGGCAGTGGCAATGACACCCTTTCTGGCAGTAATGGCAATGACCTATTAACCGGTGGCGACGGCAATGACCTCATCAGCGGTGGTGGTGGCCAAGACTATATAGAAGGAGGTTGGAACGACGATACTCTAAAGGGGGGTAGTGAAGCCGACTTTTTGACGGGGGGCTACGGCAATGACCAAATACTGGGGGGCACAGGCAATGACCTATTGAGAGGCGAGGAAGGAGACGACACCCTCCGTGGTGGGGGCGATGATGACCTCCTCCTAGGAGGCTATGGCAACGACTACCTGACAGGCGGCGGTGGCAATGACCTGTTGTTGGGAGAAGATGGCGATGACAACCTCAATGGTGGCGGTGGCAGCGACACCCTGTATGGAGGCAGTGGTGCTGACCAATTCCAATTCTACTCCCCCAATCAGGGAGTTGATACCTTGGACTTTAACTCAAAGCAGGGAGACAAAATTTCCATCTACTCCCCCGGCTTTGACAATATAGAAACTATTATCCTTGTCCAAACCAATAACCCTGGCAATGGCCAGTTCGGCTATTTTAACCGAACCTTGTACTATACAGATAACACAGGCACCACTTACACCCTCGCCTTTCTTCCTTACTCCCCCACCCTGAAGGCCACCGACTTTGTCCTATTGTAGTAGTGAGCCTATGGCCAGGTGAGGGCGGTTTGGGAGAAAAATCCTCAAATTTTATGCATGAAAAAAAAAAATCCGAGCTATAGTTAAACAGGGGGTAGCCATTGGCTTAAAAGCTACTCCCTGTTAAAATGAATGCCAGTGAGTAAAGGCCAGAAGTATCGAAAAATAAGGAGGTAACATGGCACTAATAGCCGGAACCCCAAACGATGATTACCTTATTGGGACTGGTGATGCAGATTTGATTTTTGCCGCCCCGGGTAATGACCTGGTTGAAGCCCAGGACGGCAATGACACCGTCTATGGCGGTGCGGGCAGTGACAATATCAGTGGTGCTGGAGGGGACGATCTTATTTATGGTGAGACTGGCGACGACAGCATCAGGGGCGGAGTAGGAAATGACAGTCTTCTTGGGGATGAGGGGAACGACACCATCGCAGGGGGTTTAAACAATGATAGCATACAGGGGGGAAGTGGCAATGACAGTCTTAGTGGCCAGCTAGGCAACGATACCATTTTAGGAGGTATTGGCAACGACACCATCAAAGGCGGCCTTGGCAACGATGGCATCGAAGGAGGGGATGACAATGATGTGCTCTTCGGTGGTGAGGGCGATGACACCCTCCTTGGTGGGGCAGGCAACGACACCATCACCGGCGGCCTTGGCAGCGACTCCATCGACGGTGGTGATGGCAATGACTACGTATTTTATGATCCCAATGACAACCCTGTCCTTGTACAAGGCGGCATTGGAGTGGACACCCTCTCCGCCTCCCCCTCTACATCAGCAGCCAATATTAACCTAGGTGCCGGCTTTGGAGGTTTTGAGTACGTCATCGGCACAGATTTTAATGACACCATCACTGGCGTCAGCAGCGATGAAACCCTCGAAGGTGGTGCCGGCAATGACACTCTATCGGGGAATTTTGGCAACGACTCGCTAATAGGTGGCAGTGGCAACGACTCCCTAATTGGCGATGCTGGCAACGACACCCTCATCGGTGGGCTGGGCAATGACACCCTAGTAGGCGGTACTGAAAATGACTCCCTTGTAGGAGAGGATGGCAACGACTCCCTAATTGGCGATGCTGGCAACGACACCCTCATCGGTGGGGCTTTGGCAGACACCCTAGTAGGCGATGGTGGTGCCGACATATTCGTCTTCAACAGCCCCAACGAAGGTGTTGACATAATAGCCGATTTTACTTCTGTTGATACTGACAAAATCCAAATCTTAAAATCCGGGTTTAGTATTGCCACCAGCTATACTGGTTTTGAGTTTTTCAATCAAAACGCTGCTACTGAATCATCAGACAGTTTAGTCGACATAGTTGCCTTTAATGGATCCACCCCCAGTAGTGCTAACGCCAAATCCCCTGACCCCACCTTCTTCCTGATTTATGTGGATAGTACTGGTAGTACTAGTAATCAGCTCGAAAATAACGAAACCATCACTGCCCTGTGGTTTGACCCGGATGGGATTGGGTCAGCTGGCCCCGTCAAAATCGCTGATTTCCTCTCTACAGGTGGCAACTTTTACCTACAAGCGCCAAGTACTGTAGATAATGTCACAAGCTGGTTCGAGCTCATTTCATAATTGTTCTAGCGTTGTAACATAGATTTGCCCCCCTTAGTGGGGGTTTTTTATTGTATAATAAGCCTTAACAAAACTAAACATAAAGGGGAAGATGAACATAGGGGTGCCCAGGGAGATAAAGGCCCAGGAAGGGAGGGTGGGGTTAACCCCCGCCAGTGCTAAAATCCTCATAGAACAGGGTCATCGGGTGTTTATAGAAAAAGACGCCGGCATAGGCGCCGGTTTTACCAATCAAGACTACGAAGCAGTGGGGTGTCAGATTGTAGATGCCCTCCAAGCCTGGAGTCAGGAGTTAATTGTAAAGGTAAAAGAGCCCCTCCCAGAAGAATATCAGTATATCCACTCGGGCCAAATCCTCTTTACCTACCTCCATCTAGCAGCCAATCGCCATTTAACAGAATTCCTCCTCAAATCCGGTGTCACCGCTGTAGCCTACGAGACAGTACAACTCGCTGATGGCCGTCTGCCCCTTTTAACCCCCATGAGTCTCATCGCCGGAAGACTGGCTGTCCAAATGGGCGTCAGATATCTCGAAAAACAACAAGGGGGTAAGGGAATTCTTTTAGGTGGAATCCCTGGGGTCTCCCCCGGCTATGTGGTAATCCTAGGAGGTGGCATAGTAGGCACCGAGGCAGCTAAAATGGCAGTGGGGATGGGGGCAAGGGTAACTGTCTTGGATATTAACCTGGATAGACTGGCCTATCTGGAAACTATCTTTGGCTCCAGAGTAGAACTATTGTACAGCAACTGGGAAAATATCAGCCGGGTGGTGCCCCAAGCAGATTTACTTATAGGTGCCGTGTTGATTGCCGGAAGAAAAGCCCCTGTATTAGTGCCCCGCTCCTTGGTACAACAAATGTCCCCCGGTTCTGTTATACTGGATGTGGCAGTGGACCAAGGTGGCTGTGTGGAAACCATCCGCCCCACCAGCCATAGTAACCCTAGCTATGTGGAAGAAGGCATCATCCACCTGGGTATCCCTAACCTCCCTGGAGCCGTGCCGCGGACTGCTACAATAGCACTAAACAATAGCACCCTCCCCTACATCCTGAAACTAGCTAATCAAGGAATAGGAGCCCTAAAACAAGATCCTAGTCTGGCACAAGGGTTGAATATACAATACCACCGTCTAGTACACCCCGCCCTACAACAGGTATTCCCAGATTTAGCAGACTTTTGAAACTTAACCCTAAAACATACCCCCCACCCCCCACTAGAACAAACCCCACCCCTAAAAGCCTATAATCCTAGGTAAGGGCCACTACCAACTAGACTTCACAACCCCCGGCAATAACCCCTGGTGCGCCCATTCCCTCAAAACGTGACGGGAAAGGCCAAAATCCCTATAATAGGCCCTCGGACGCCCCGTCACCCAACAACGGTTGCGCAAACGAGTAGGAGCACTGTTTCTAGGTAACCTCTGTAACTGCCTATGGAGTGCGAACTTCTCCGCTGGGTCTGTAGCATTACGTATTTTCTCCTTTAGTTCAGCCCTCTTGGCAGCATACTTGGCTACTAGTTTAGCTCGTTTAGCTTCCCTGGCAATAACTGATTTTTTCGCCATCTACGTTACTCTCTTACTCCCTACAAAGGACATAAGATATATCATAACCTAAACCGGCTAAGACTGTCAGCATTTGAGTGCTAGCCCGGGAATTTATGGTTTAATCAATATTAGAACTATAGATAGCAAAAAAAAATGAGAGACTATATGACCACTATAATTAGCAACTATCAAGAAGAAGAATTTAGCACCTATCTTAGCTCAGAATTGCTACTAAGACAGCGACTAAAACTGGTAGAAAGTCTGTGGGAATCAGTATTGACAAAAGAATGTGGAAGAGAATTTGTAACACTACTAGAAAAACTAAAATCCGCCTGTTCACAAGAAGGACAAAGTAATACAAACGCCACCGAGGGAATCCCCGTCAGCCAATGGATAGAAAAACTAGACTTAAATGACGCTATAAAGGCCGCCCGTGCTTTTGCCCTGTACTTCCAATTGATTAACATTGTAGAACAACACTACGAACAACGCACTCAGAGGTACATACGAAGCACCACAACAGAAGCACAACTAGAAGGACTGACAAAAAGAGGAAGTGAATTCCAACCCCAAGACGATTTAAACAGTGGGGGCATGTTTCATTGGCTATTCCCCTACCTGAAAAGCATGAATGTGCCTCCTAAGAAAATCCAAAAAGTATTAGACGAGTTAGACATCTGTTTAGTATTCACCGCTCACCCTACAGAAATAGTACGTCATACCATCCGGAAAAAACAAAGACGCATATCCTACATCCTAGAAAACCTAGACAGGGCAGAAGAATCCTGTCGTGCCATGGGATTGACCAACTCCTGGGAAGCAGAAAACTGTCGTCAAGCCCTATTAGAAGAAATACGCCTCTGGTGGTACACTGACGAACTACATCAATTCAAACCCACCGTATTAGACGAAGTAGACTACACCCTCCACTACTTCCAAGAGGTACTGTTCGATTGTATCCCAGAACTCCACAGACGTCTACAACAAGCCCTAAAGTCTACCTTCCCCACCCTAAAACCCCCCCACTATAAATTCTGCTACTTCGGCTCCTGGGTAGGTGGCGACAGAGACGGCAACCCCTACGTCACCGCAGAGGTATCCTGGCAAACCGCCTGTTACCAACGCAACCTAGTTTTAGACAAATACATAGAATCAGTAAACAAACTAGGAGACGTATTAAGCCTATCTCTCCACTGGAGTAACGTCTCACCAGAATTGCTAGACTCCCTCGAAAGGGATAGGATATTTATGCCCCACATATATGATAAATACTATGTACGCTATCGACAAGAGCCCTACCGTCTCAAAATAGCCTACATCCGAGAAAAACTCATAAACACCAAAACCAGAAACCAAGCCCTATCCAACCCCCAAGCCAGAAAATCCCTCGCCTGTATCCAAAAAGACAACAGCCTCTACAGTAATGCCAAAGAATTCCTAGAAGACCTATACCTAATAAAACACAACCTAGAAACCATAGGATTAAACTGTAGACAACTAGAAAACCTAATCTGTCAGGCAGAAATCTTCGGCTTCCACCTAACCCCCCTCGACTTCCGCCAAGACTCCAATCGCCACGCCGAAGCCCTAAATGAAATTATCCAATACCTAGGCCTTTTAGACAAACCCTATCTAGAATTGTCCGAAGACGAAAAGGTTACATGGTTAGTACAAGAACTAAAAACCCGTCGCCCCCTCGTCCCCCCAGAAGTCTCCTTCTCCGACAACACCAAGGAGACTCTTGAAACCTTCAGGGTTCTAAAAGCAATACAAGACGAATTTGGCATAGAAATGTGCCACACCTATATTATAAGCATGACCAACTATGTAAGTGACGTATTGGAAGTACTACTACTGGCCAAAGAAGCAGGACTTTATGATCCCATTTTAGGGGCAACCAGTATAAGAATAGTACCCCTCTTTGAGACAGTAGAGGACCTAAAAAGGGCCCCCGAAGTGATGAGACAATTGTTCTCCCTCCCCCTCTACCGCGCCTGTTTAGCCGGAGGTTATCATCAAATAGACAAATCCCAATCCCATCTTCACCTCCCCCCCCTCACCCCCTCCAACCTCCAGGAGATAATGTTAGGCTATTCCGACAGCAACAAAGACTCAGGCTTTTTAAGCAGCAACTGGGAAATCCATAAAGCCCAGAAAAACCTAGCCCGTCTCGGCAAAGAGTTCGGCATAGACATCAAAATTTTCCACGGCCGCGGCGGCTCTGTTGGAAGAGGCGGTGGTCCAGCCTACGCCGCCATTCTAGCACAACCCAACGCCACTGTCAACAGCAAAATCAAAATCACCGAACAAGGGGAAGTCCTGGCCTCCAAATACTCCCTCCCCGAACTAGCCCTATACAACCTAGAAACTATCAGTACAGCAGTAATACAGGCCAGTTTGTTAGGCAGTGGCTTCGACGACATAGAGCCATGGAATGACATAATGGAGGAGATAGCCAGCACCTCCCGACAGGTATACAGACGTCTAATATACGAACACCCCGACTTTTTAGACTTCTTCCTCTCCGTCACCCCCATAGAAGAAATCAGCCAATTACAAATTAGTTCACGCCCCGCCAGACGTAGTGGTGGCAAACGAGATATCTCCACCCTTCGCGCCATCCCCTGGGTATTCAGTTGGACACAAAGTCGTTTCCTCCTGCCAGCCTGGTATGGGGTAGGAAGTGCCCTTTACCAATTCCTCTGTCAACAACCAGACGAAAACCTCAAACTCCTACGTTATTTCTACCTCAAATGGCCCTTCTTCAAGATGGTCATCTCCAAGGTTGAAATGACTCTTTCCAAGGTGGACTTACACATGGCACAACACTACATCGAAAAACTGGCCAAACCCGAAGATAAACCCCGCTTCTTCAAGGTATTTGAACAAATCGCCGCTGAATACCACCTCACCTGCCAAATAGTCCTCCAAATCAATCAACAATCCCGACTCTTAGACAACAACCCCGACCTACAACGTTCAGTTCAGCTCCGCTCTACCACCATTGTCCCTCTCGGATTCCTACAAGCTAGCCTCATCAAACGTTTGCGACAATTCTCCCGTCAAGACAAAGCCGGCCTTATCCACTTCCGCTACAGCAAAGAGGAACTCCTGCGTGGCGCCCTTTTGACCATCAACGGTATCGCCGCTGGCATGCGCAACACCGGTTAATTCCCCTCCCCCCTTGACACTCCCCCTGCCCCTTTGCTATAATTCTATTATACCCTCTACCATGGGCGCCCATACTTCCACGGCAGGCGCGGCCTCTCCCTTTCGGGCTAAGGACTGCTAAGACACTTGCCCTGCTTCCAAAAATAGTAGTAAAAATTATCATTAGCGTCGGTATATAGTAGAGGAGAATAATTTTAGAGCTATTTTCAATTCAAAGCACCCGGTTTTTCTCTGGTCACTGCTGCAGTTTTCGAGATTTATGGAAAATATTTTGCAATAAAAAAGTGCCCAGGTTAGCCCCTGGGAGTCTCCCTACCTCCCGTCCATGTACCCATGCTAACACAAAAGGAAAAAAATGGGGGGAAAAATTAAGGGATGTAAAGAAAAAATGTAAAGGGGAGGAAGGGAATTAGAAACGAGAAGAAGCTTCGAGGAGAAGAAGGAAGTGGCGTTGGAAGTCGGAAGAGGTGCGAAGGGAAAAAATGGGGGAGAGGCGATAGCGGAGATTATACCTGGTGGGGAGGGGAGAGGTGAGAATCCTAATGGCAGAGAAAGAGAGGGAATCAGTAAAATCAAAGGCTAATTCAGCGCCCAGACCGAGCGAAGTACGGTTATCGGAGGAAGAAATACGAGTAGGAAAAAATCTGAGACTGTCAAAGCCAGTAGAGTTTTGGATTTCACCGTGAATGCCAGTAAAAAGGGCAGTGCTGGCCAAACCAGCTATACTTAGACTAGTATCAGTGGGGGAGGGATTGCCAAAAAAGCCACCTCCCAGTAAAGCGAGAATTTCCCCTTGACTCCTTCGAGGACTGCTGCTAAAGTAGAGGGGGATGTCCCTGTTATTATTAAGCCAACCATTGAGATGGGCGCGGATACGGACAAATTCCCCGGTGTCGATATAGAAATAGGGGGAGTCGTCGATTTCCTGGGGGTTGGATTTGTCGAGAAACTGGTGACGGCTACTTTCAAAAATCCTTCCTTCCAAGAGTAAATCTACATAGGGGTTGAAGCCGTTTTCTGGAGTAAATTTGGCTATGTGGTTGTAGTCTTTAGCTAAAGATAGTCGACTGGTAAACAGATTGACACTGCCACCAGTAAGTCTGACTACTCCCTCGGGTTTTAGATTGCCAAATTCTCCATTTAAGACAATATTTCCCGCCACTTTCAAGTCAATCAGTGGAGGTTTGACTACACTTATCCCCTCCCCAAGAGTTAGAAACAGGTTTTCCAACTTAACCCTATTGAAAAGTCTATTATTGCCACGGTTTTGCCACACTTTAGAAGAATCATCCCCCACCCATATTATTCCTTTGGCAAGATTGATTTGTCCACCTATTTTAGGAAAAAGAAGACTACCATGAATGTTAACCAGGGCATTAGCATTACCGGAATAGAGATGGTTTAGATTTACATTCACATCCCCAACGGCAACCAGAAGGGAATTATTAGCGTCAGAAGGGGAAACAAAAGGAAGACTACCGTTAACGGCAATCTTACTTCCATTAAAACTGGCAGTAAACAGGGGAATGGTTAACCGGTTTAAATCGAAGAGGATTTTACCATGGATATTGTCAATGACACTATTGGCAAGCCAACTCCCGCCGACAATGCCATTTTCCACCGTGGCAATTCCCTCTGCCACCAGAAAAGTGATTTCATTCCTCGTTTGATTATAATTTCCGTGGATTTTGACTGTAACTTTCCCGTCGCCGGCAAGCCAGTTGAGTTGATTGTTGGTAATAACATTGAGAAGATTAAAACCATCCCTATTCAAAGCCAAATCCATGAAGAAGGCATCAGTTTCCGGTTTAACCGACTGGGGAAAAAGTTGGAAAGGAAAACCACCAAAAATCCGTAAAGACTCGCTGGGGGTAGTCAAATTACTACTGGCGGAAAAATCCAGTCGGGAATTTTTCAGAAAGAAGGTGGCATTAGTCTTATCCATTTCATTGCCATTAATCCGGAAATTAGAAACTTCTACACTCCCCCTTGCCAATGGATTCTTTCTACTGCCACTGACTACCACATTGGCATTCAATAACCCATCCACCCTCACATTGGTAGAGGCTAACAAGTCTTGCCACTGGGAAAGGGAGACATCTGACAACACAAGGGAGGCGGAAATATTTTCCTCCCCTATTGTGCCAGTGAGGGATATAATGCCACCATGACTGTTAATGGTAACAGGCAATAAAGTCAACAGTCCATTCCTATAACTTCCAGCAACTCTAATGGAATCACCACTATATTTACCCCACTGCCACTGACTGGTTGAAAAATCAAACTTTGCTACCAACCCCTTTCTTGATAAGTCTAAATTTACCACACCACCCAATTTCCCCTCCAACTGTTGTAGGGGAGGGAAATTATTTTGACTATATTTCTTCCTCCTTGTCTCCAAGAGTTTTTTCGTTTGAGTAATTCTTTCGAAGGTTTTAAAAAGCGATTGGTTATCAGTGTTAATTTCAAACAAAGGGGGATTAACACCAGAGATGGCAGTTATAGTGTGGGGTAACTGGCTGGGGGAGGATATAGTTGCCTTTGGTTTATTGCAAGAAGTGGTGGAATTTAAGAAGGGAAGCAAACAAACAGTCAGGGTTTTGTCTGGAGGTTTGGTGACAGTAGTTATAGACGACTGACTTAATGACAATCCAGTTGGGTTGTTATTGAGAAATGAAAGTTGTTTACCCCGGGATAATATAGACTGACTAGCTGGTGAAAAAATAGTTTTGCCTGAGGAGAGGGAGGATTTTATTGATGAGTTGTAGGGGGGGAGAAAAAGAGAAGATATGGTTGCTGCCTGATTGTTGGTGGTTTGGCTACTATTACCATTGCCATTACTATTACCATTACTACTACCATAAGTAGATAAACCTGCCGCCAATGGATTTTGAGGGGTAGTCTTATTTTTATAATAAGACACCAACAATTGCTGATTTTCAGGGGTAAGAATAATCTTGAAGAAAGAAGAAGCCAATGCCGACTGGTTATCAGGGTTAGGG
>DVEF01000045.1 GCA_015295805.1 Geminocystis sp. M7585_C2015_104
GAGAGTTTGCGGCGAAATTAGACCTTTTTTCCGGGCTTTTTTGTGGTTTCCGGGAAAGAGGACAGCCAGATTTTTGTTGTAAGGACAAGTCCCCAACAGAGGCAATCTGATAGTATTTTTGATTTCTTCAAGACTTCTGAATTTAGTGTCCAGGGCGTCTGCCAACAAACCCACAAAAAGGGATAAAAACACACTGGCAACAACCGCCGCTGCCAGTTTTAGGTTTTTCTTGGAGACGTCCTTGATAATGTTTTCGTTGATGGGGGTTAAAAGTTGCCAGGGGGACAACTCTTGGGCCACTTGAATTTGTAGATTTTCCCTGACAGACAGAAGTCTTGTTAGGCTTTCATTGGCAATTTGTAGTTCTCTTACAATTCTGTTATACTGTTTGTTTTCGGTGGAGAGACTGTCAATATTTTTGTTTAATGTTACCAATGCTTCTTCCAAACCCCTATCCTTGGCCTGTAGTACTTGTATCTGGTTGTAGGTATCAAGGAATTGTTGGATTTTTTCCAGGTTTTGTTGGGGCATGGAGGCTATAAAATCCAAAGACGGGTTCTCTGAAGGATTTTTTAGTATTTTGCCTGTTTCCATTTGTAGCAGGGACACCAGTTGGTTTCTTTTGTCAGTGAGGGCCCTGACTGTGGGGTTTTGGGGGCCAAATCTTAGAGTTTCCAGTGCTATTTGAGTTTCGGTGTCTTTGATTTGGGAAACAAGCTTAAGGTAGTTTGGTTGTTCATTGAGACGGGTTACCACAGTCACCTGTTGGGGGGTGAATTGGAGTTGGTTTTGTAACAGTCTGAAAAGTTTTCTTAAACCCCCCAACTCAAGTTTAACTGCCTCTCTTTGTTGTCGAAGAAACGTTAGTTGTTCCTTTAAAGCATCTGCCTGACGGGTTGGTTCTAGTATTAACCCTCTGCTCTTTTGGAATTTTTCTAATTCGGATTCCCACTGGTATACTTCTTCCCTTACTCTTTTAATTTCCCCCTCAACAAATTTTATGGCCTGGGTTAATTGTCTGACCTGCTGTTGTTTGTTGTACTGTATATAACCACTAGCAATCTTCTCTAGTACAAATAGTACTTTTTCCCGGGATTTATTTTTATAAGTCACTTCGATGATGGGGGCTTCTTTATCTTTTGCCCCCGCCCTTTGTTTTACATCAAGGGCGTCAGCCAAATTTTCCGTTTTCTTTCCGTTTTTACTGACAGATAGACTTATTTCCGGGTACTTAGAGCGAATGGACTCGACAATGGGGGCGAGAGTCAATTGACTTTTCAATACCCCCAGCTGACCTTCATAATTCAAACTTTCAGAAGAAAAGTTGATGCCATGGATTTGTTGGAGGAAACTTAAACTTGTCCTATTTTTGTAAGGAGGCTCCACTAGTATTTCTACTTTACCTTCGTATAGGGGGGGTTGGCTTAGAATCCAGACGGAAGAGGGAATGGCCACGGCTAGGGTTGTGGCGATAATCAATAGGCCTTTTCGTCTGATAGCCCTGAAGAGTTCAGCC
>DVEF01000046.1 GCA_015295805.1 Geminocystis sp. M7585_C2015_104
GAGGGTTTTTGGTAATACTCCCACTACCACCACCACTGCCACGGGGAAGAGGTTGTGGTTTAAAAGTCTCTTGGCATCTTCCCTGTTACAGGCATGGGGGATGACTAAACCCCCCTCAAAAGTCTTTGCCTAATTTGGTTTTTACCCTCGGTGACTGTTGTCTGTTAATCCCTAACATCCCCCTCACATAAATTCACCTGCCGTCTTAAAAATTCCTAGGCGTTTGCTATTTCCTGTTATTACCGGAGGAATTTACAACAGAAGGTCATCCGTCTATCTGTCTATTAGTCTCTCAAAAATTGCCACCAAGTATTGACTGTTTTCTGTTATTTCCTCATATCTTTCCAATACAAATTCGCCTATTTGTTGCCACTGTTTACCTTCCTGGGAGATATTTATCCTGTTGGTTTCCAGAAGGCTTATTAAATCTTCGGCGATGGCGGCAAAGATTTCTTGGTATTTATCTTGCAGTTGATTGGAGTTATCCCCGTAGAATTGTAGTAAGAAGTTGGTAGTTTCTTTTATGCTTTCTAGATACTCCTCAGTGGAATTTTGAATTGTATCTGCCATTGCTGCCAATTCTTGGGTGATTTCTCCTTCTTGGCTGTCTAGGAAATTCAATATCCTCTCCTGACAAATCTCTTCTAATCCTTCCTGAATACTATCAACTTCTTCCTGACAATTTTCTACAGCGGGGAGGAGGGTTTCCGTCAGAAATTGTGTCAAGTTATTGAAATGGTTTTCTAAGGAGGGTTTAACCTCATCCACTGTTTGATTGAAATCCGTCACTGCTTCTTGTAGTTTTTCCAGGTAACTATTGATTTTTTCGCTGGTAGTAGCCATTTTTTGGATGAGATTAATTGTATCTTCCTTTCTCTGTTTCCCAAGGTTTTGTATTTCCTGGAGGAAGTTATCTATTTTGGCTTCCAGGTTATTTAAAGAAGCCATCATCTCCTCCACTTCCTCCGCCGCTTCATTGGCTATTTCCTCTATTTCCTCTAGCAAAGACTCGCCGGCGTCAACCAGAGTGGAAAAGTTTTCCTCGGCTGCCTCTTTACTTTCCTCTAACAATTCTTCTAACTCTTCTATTTGGCCTTCAATTTCTTGTTTCTCTGCCTCAAAATCTAACAAATTTTGCTGGACAATATTGACAATGTCTAATAGTGTCACCATGACATTATTCTCCTTAGTAGTGGTTAGGCAATAGAAAGTAGGCTGCGAGGGGTGGAGTTTGGCGGGTTATATGTTTAAGGATTCTTTAGCTTTTTCCAAGTCGGTGATGAGTTGTTTGAGAGGGGGGAGAAGGGATTCTAATTGTCTGACGGTTTGGTGGAAAGACTGATGGTGGTTTTCAATTTCCCCCTTAGATTCTTCCAAGTGTAGTAGTTGGGATATGCTGTCTGCAAAGTCATCAATGGTGTTTTTGACTGACTCTTTTATATCAGAGATGGTTTGTTGGTTTTCCTCTTTTAATTCCTGGATTCTGGTTTCTATCTCTTCAAGGCTTTCTTCTATTTCTTCCTCTAAATTTTCCTGCAGTTGGCTTATTGTCTGGAATATTTCCTCTTCCAGAGATGATTCAATAGAATCCCGGAGTTGTTGAATGTTATTGTCAATGGTTTGATAGTGGGATTGAGTGGTTTGTTGGAAGGCGAGTATTTTTTGTTGGAGGGTATCGGTTTGTTGTTGTATTTTCTGCCAAGCTAATTCTAGTTGGTTATAGTTGTCTTCTACTGTTTGCCATAGTTGGTTAAATCCCTCAAGAGTGTCGTTTAATAGTTGTAGGTGTTGATTTTGAATCCTCTGTAATTGATTTTCAAACTGCCGAAAGTATTGGTTAACACTGTCGATGAGGGGTGACATTTCCTCTTCTTGTTTACTGATGATGCTATTAAGTCTTTTTAGTTTCTCGGCTACTGTTACTATTTTTTGTTGGAGGGGGGTTTGTATTTGGTTTATCGTCTGTGGCAGGGTGTTGAGTTTTTCTTGTGTCTGCCTTAGAAGTTTGAAAATTTCCTCCTGTTTCAACTTGTTGTCTTCTCTGGCTTGATGGATTTGTTGTTGAATAGCAGCCAGTCTCCCCGTCATCTCCTCCAAATGGGAGGGAAGTTGTTGTCTCATACGAGAAAGATACTGCAAGCCAGCAATCAGTGTTTCCGTTGTCATCTGTTTTCACCTCCTTTATAGGGATTGATGTGAATCTTTCCCCTCGTTGTCGTCAAACATGGATATTTTGTAGTTGCTGCTTCATTTCTTTGGCAATTTCACTGGCGTATGCCAAGTCTTGGGTTATCTGTGTTAATTGTCTGAAGCAATAGGCAATCTCTTGGATTTGGTGAGAGTTTTCTTGTTGTTGTTGCACTGTTTCAGTTAGTTTGTCTAATATCTCTGGGAAAGTGTCGTCTATGTTGGTTTTGACAGCGTCTTCTATTAAGTTTTCCAAGTTTTCTATTAGGGAGGAAGTAGTTGTCTGGAAATCTTCCTGCCACTGGATATTACTATCAACAAACCGATTGGTGGCAGCTGTTATGCCGTGGTGGATTTGTTGACAAATATCTTCTAATTCGCTAGTGGTGGTGTCAGCTATATGAGTAGCTACCTCTGCCACTGTTTGTTTTATTTCTGATTCCCCCTGTTGGAGGGTTTGTATCAGACTATTGATGTTTTCTTCTGTCTCCTCTTTCTGTGTTTCTAGTTGGGTATTAATGTTGTCTAACAGTTGTGGCAAATGGGAGAAGGAGGAGTGGAGATTTTCCATCACTTCTGTCAGTTTTGCTGTAAGGGAGGCATCTTCATCTTCAGTATCCTGTTGTAGAAGCAGACGGATAATGTGGATGATTCTGTCAAGGTTATCTTGGAAAAATTGTTGTTGGGAATTCATTTGACTGATTGCTTCCTCGGTGGTGTTAGTGGCTTCTTCATCAACTTGTTGAAGAGTTTGAGACAATTGTTGCATTGTCTGCTGAAAGTCTTGTAATTGTTGCAGGGTTTCTTTTTCCTGACTGTCAATTGCAGCCTCTGTTTCTGTGGCTTTTTCAGTTAAATCCTCACTAAGATTATTTAGCTGTTTTCCACTGTCTTCTAATTCCTCGGCTTGTGTTTCTGACTTCCCTGCCAAATCGGCTATAGCCTTTTCCAACTCCTTCAGTTTAACACCAATTTCTTCTATTTTTTGTAGGGCATTTTGGATATTTTCTGCTATTTCTTCAGTGGCGGGGGTGGAGGTTTTTTCACTGCCATCCCCTTTGCCTTTTGCCGGCGGTTTGCCAGAAGAGGATTTATTATCTCTATCCCCTTTTTCTGACTTGCCTTGAGGGGGGGAGATTTTATCTTCCCTATCTTGTCTTTCCCACTTGCCTGATGAAGATGAATCTTTCCCCTTGCCGGTGTCTTTGGTATTATCCTCAGTTTCTCTGCTTTTTCCGCCTATAGCAACTTCATTAGTTTTGTCTACCTGGTTGTTATGGAAACCCCTGTCTTGCTTGTCTGTGTCATTGGTGTCGGGGTGGCTGGTTTCAGTGTGGCGGGGGGTATCCGTTGGCTTTATAGTTTCCAGTTTAGCTTGTGCTTGTTTTATTTCTTCCTCAGTGGGGGTTTCCCCTTTTGCTACTTTGTTAGCTAGTTTACTGATATATTCCCCCACACTTTGGAGTTTAGCACCTTCTTCTCCTTGTAATTGTTTTGCCAGTGCCAACAAATCCTGACTATTTGTTTGTAGTTGTTGGGCAACATCTGCTAGATTCTGGTTATCGTAGGCGGCTTTGCCTTTTAATCCCATTCCCAGAATGCTGCCTAATACCCCCAAACCAGCAATACTGGATGCTACTATCTTTTTAGCCTTTTCGGCAATATCCATAGTTGTCTCCCCGTTGCTATTCTATAGATTTGACTGTTTCTAGATTGTCTTGACAAACCTCATTTATTTCCCTCAACCTTTCGGCATTTTCTCTAAGAGATTCTGTAACTGCCGACAGATTGCTAGTTAGATTTTCACACTGGTATTCTATTGTTTCGTTGATAGTATCCACCAGGTTTTTAGTAGACTCTAATTTTGAGAGTAATTCTCCCAGTATTTCTGTGTTTAGATTATTTTGTATTTCCGTTATCACTGTTTGGTTTTGTTGTTTCACTATCTCTCTTAACTGTTTATGTTTGTTATTAAGGGTTACCCTAAGGGTTTTTATTTTTTCCCTCAATAGTCTTTCACTGTTTTGCCAACCCACTTCAAA
>DVEF01000047.1 GCA_015295805.1 Geminocystis sp. M7585_C2015_104
ACCGCCAGCGTTCATCCTGAGCCAGGATCAAACTCTCCATGGTGGTGATAACACCCTGCTTTCTTTGGTTTCCTCTGGCTAGAACTATTTTTTTGTCGAGGTTCTGTGGCAGTCAGCTCTCCGCTTGACCGCACGTTTTTTATTCTAACCCATCCTTCCCGGTTTGTCAAGGTCGGGGGGAAGATTGTTATTTGGTCTCATTGGGTCGTTGGTGGAGGTGGAGGTGGACTCTGGCGAGATACCACATGTAATTTTCTATTTTGCAGTCTAGGGCTCGGCTTATATGATTGTTGGCTCCAACCTCGTCCTGATGGACAAACTGGTAAAGTCCAGCATAGAGGTACCGGAAGAACAGGTTTTTCTTGTCTTCGTCATTGGTGTGGTTTAGTAGGGTTTTCACGTCGGTCATTCCCGCATATACCTGGTATATCTGGCGCATAAATGCACGAGAATCTCTTTTAATGGCGGGGAGATATTTTCTTGCCTCCTCTGCTCCCTCCAGTTTGGCCATAGAAAGGTATATCCACAGGCTATCCTCTATGTTTTGTCGGCTGACAGTATGCACTAGTTCGAACTGCCTATAGGCTTTGGCATATTTTCCCAAATAGTAATAGGTCAATCCCCTTTGCCAGAGATATGGTGTTATCTGTGGATTAAGTTCCTCTGCTTTGTTAAAATCCCTGAGTGACTCCTTCAGCAGTGCCAGTTTGAAATGGATCATCCCCCTTTGGATGTAAAGACGAGGGGAGAAGGGGAACATTTTTAATTTTTTGTTACAGAGGTTTAATTCTTTCACCAAAGTACTATCATCTACGGTCATAAGGTGGCAAAAATCCTAGTTCTCCTACCTAATTTCTCCCGGCATCGGTGGATTTTTGAGCCCAGCCATCCCTGCAAAAGAAACTTGTACCATTTCGGCCATTCAATCTTAACTAGTTAAATGGTAACAGAACATAAGAGAACTTTTTGTGACAATTGACCACAATAGTTATATGATTAGAACAAATTTCTAATTTTATTTTGGGAAAAAAATTTGGTGTGAGAGGAGCCGGTATAGGAAAATGTCAGAATTGAACTTGAAAGATGCGCCATTCCACTTTATTGGCATTGGTGGGATAGGCATGTCCGCCCTAGCCTATGTTCTCGCAAAGAGAGGACTTAGAGTTTCAGGGTCCGACCTGCGGGCCAGTCATATTACTTATCGACTACAAGAGCTTGGGGTTACCATATTTACAGAACAGAGTGGTGCCAATTTTGAAAAATTAGATAATAACTTCCCCGGCTTGCGTCCACAGGTAATTTGTTCAACGGCAATTGGACGGCAAAATTCAGAATTCCTGGCTGCGAAGAAAAGAGGTTATCCCATCTTCCATCGAGCTGACGTCTTAGCGGCCTTAATGAAAGGTTATTGTAGTATAGCCGTAGCAGGAACTCACGGCAAAACCACCACTAGTAGCCTAATCTCTTACATAGTCTGGGATGCAGGGTTGGACCCTACAGTGATCATTGGCGGCGAAGTCTCCGCCTGGGAGGGCAATGCTCGTCTCGGCAATGGAAATTACTTGGTGGCCGAAGCTGACGAGTCAGACGGTTCTCTGGTTAAATACTCCCCCCACATTGGAGTCATAACTAATATAGAGTGGGATCACCCTGACCACTACCAGTCCATAGAGCAGTTGGTGGACATATTTCAAAAGTTCGCCCGCCAGTGCAAAACAGTAATCGCCTGTGTAGACTGCCCCGTCGTCGCTGAATCCATCCAAGCAGATATCACCTACAGTATAAGACCTGATTCAGGTGCCGACTACACCGCTACGAATATAGTGCACAGTCCCTTTGGCAGTCAAGCAGAGATTTGGGAAAATGGCAGTCTTTTGGGCAGTATTTCTCTCCTTTTGTCTGGAAGCCACAACATCAGCAACTCCCTGGCAGCCATCGCCGTTGCGAGAAAGTTGGGTCTAGATTTTCCCACAATCGCTAGGGCTTTGGCCAAATTTGAAGGAGCTAAAAGACGATTTGAATACAGAGGTAACTACCGAGGCGCTACTCTCATCGACGACTATGCCCATCACCCCTCGGAAATAAGATGTACTATATCTGCAGCACGTTCTAGATTACCTCAGTATGAGGCAGAAAGAATTGTGGCTGTATTCCAGCCCCACCGATACACCCGCACTGCAGTCTTCCTAGAAGAATTCGCCTCCAGTTTCCAACAAGCAGATGTACTGGTGCTCACTGACATATACAGTGCTGGTGAGGCGCCCATAGAGGGAGTCACTGGGGAAAAATTGGCAGATTGCGCCCGAAAATACCACCCGCGAGTATACTACCACCCCCAACTGTCCAATCTGAAAGATTTCCTCTCCGATTTTTTACAAAAGGGCGACTTGGTTTTGTTTATGGGAGCTGGTAATCTGAATCAGATTATCCCTAATCTCCTTAGCCTGGATGAAAAATCCCTCCCACAAGCGGCTTGAACACCCCTTTTCACCCCCCCCCGTTCAACTAATATTAGTTCCGTCAGCATTCCAGGCAATAAGGCAACAAAATAGAACAAATTTCGTCTCCTGAGTGTTATTTTGGGCAAAAAAAATGATTGTTTCTCTTAGTTACGATTCCTCTGCCACATCCTCTATTTGTCTTAAGGGAACCAGCTGTGTTATACACCAGAATGTCCCCCTGTCGCAATATACAACCTACAGAGTTGGCGGCAAAGCCAGATGGTATGCTGAACCAAAATGTTGGCAGGATGTGGAAGCCCTTTTCCAATGGGTGGAAAAACAACAAATCCCATTTGTGGCATTGGGCGCCGGTTCTAACCTCCTAGTAAGTGACAATGGGTTTGAAGGACTGGTGATAAGTACCCGTCATCTCAGGGGATGTTCAATAGATGAAGAGAAACGGATAATAACAGTAGACGCCGGCTACCCATTGCCCAAATTAGCCTGGAAGATGGCCAAAAAAGGATGGTTGGGACTACAATGGGCCGTGGGCATACCTGGTACCATCGGTGGCGCCGTGGTTATGAACGCCGGTGCCCATCAGTGCTCTATTTCAGATATTTTGATAAATACTACAGTAGCGTCCCCCAATGGTAAAATTGAAACCATCCCAGCCTCACAACTAGACTACTCCTACCGCCACTCCCGACTCCAACAGGAATCCTGTTTGGTATTACAGGCCACGTTGGCCCTGAAACCGGGAATGGGCAGGGAAGAAGTGATGGAATTAACTAGCAAGAACTTCAGGATGAGGAGGGAAACTCAACCATACGACAAACCTAGCTGTGGCAGTGTATTCCGCAACCCTAAACCCTACGCGGCAGGCTGGCTAATCGAAAAAACCGGCCTGAAGGGGTATCAGATTGGTGGCGCCATGGTATCACACCAGCATGCTAATTTTATTCTCAATATGGGCAACGCCACCGCCAGAAACATCTTTGACTTGATCAGGTATGTACAGGAAAGAGTAGAAGCCACTTGGTCAATCCTCCTACAGCCTGAAGTTAAATTCTTAGGACAATTCTAACATGACTGCCCGTTTATCCCTCCATTTCCCCCCCCTCCCGAGAATTTGAGTCCAGAGGTTAATACTACTCCATAAACTAAACCATTCCCCCCAGAGAAGTCTTAAGATGGAGATGAGGGGGTAAGGAGCAAATTAGGGTATCATAGGGCGACAATGAAAACTCTCATCCTGTCATGACCTTCGTGTGAGGAGTAACATGTCGTACAACAAGGGCCCTGGAAAGAAACATGAGAAGTTCAGTTGGCGATGGGTATTACTAGGACTTGCCTTTGGCGGCATTGCAGTAGGATCGGCAAGTTTGGGGGCCCTGTTGGCTCTGTCTTTGTCTCATACCCCCCTGTCTCAAAGAAAACTTACACCGGCTGAGGCGGCAGTCTTCAATCAGGAAGAAACTATTAGTTTTGATAGTCTTAATCTCCCCAAACTGAGTCGTCCTGTAAATATACTTGTGTTAGGCATTAAAGTACTAACCTCGGATCTGCCGGAAAAACCCCCATCTCTGGGCTATCACGCCCTGGTTAATTCTTTTGAAGGGCTGTCAGACAGTATGTTACTGGTGCGCTTTGACCCAGAAGAGGACTCTGTAACTGTCCTGTCAATACCACGAGATACAAAAGTAATAATACCAGGAAGGGGGATGGCAAAAATCAATGAGGCCAACGCCATAGGAGGACCAGCAAAAGCCGCAGAAACAGTGAGTTTGCTATTGGATAACGTGCCCATTGACCGTTATGTGAGAATTAATATTCAAGGGGTGGAAAAGTTAATTGACGCCCTGGGGGGAATTACCATAGACGTACCCCAAGACATGAAATATACCGATCATAGTCAACACCTGTACATTGATCTGAAGAAGGGAAAACAACACCTAGACGGGAAAAAGGCAATTGATTTTCTCCGTTTCCGCCACGATGCCTATGGGGATATTGGCAGAGTACAACGGCAACAAAGTTTCATGCGGGCCCTGATTGAACAAACCCTAAACCCGAAAACCATTCTCAGAATGCCGGAAATCCTCAAGATTATTAGGGCTCATATAGATACTAACCTCACCACTAACGAGTTGATTGCCCTGGCAGCCTTTGCTGCTCAAAGGAACAGAGCTGATATTAAAATGCTCCTATTGCCAGGGGATTTCAACAGCCCCAGGGGAGGAGAATTAAGTTACTGGCTGCCAAATTATAGTAAAATCCGGGAGATCATGGCCTTCCATTTTGGACAGGACTCTGGCTACTATGCCAACTACAGGGATGTGGAACCCCGTAGGATTAGAATCGCTGTACAATGTGCCGAAGAAAACCGAGAGTATGCCCAACAATTAGTCCAGTTTTTACAAGAAAATGGCTATAGGAGGAGTTATTTGAGTAGCAGTTGGCTTCCTGAAACCCCCTCCAAAACCCGAATTATTGCCCAACAGGGGGATAGCTATGCCGCAGCTAAACTTAGGGCTGATATTGGGATAGGGGAAGTAGTAGTAGAAAGTACAGGCGTACTTAATTCCGACGTTACCATTCAGGTGGGGGGAGACTGGCAAAACTTCTCATCCCCCACCAACCAGCTTCAAAGTATCTCCTATTAGTCGGCTGTCACGTATAACCGATTTATGTCTTCCAGTCTCATTCTAGATGAGACCCCTAAACTAAGGGGGGACACTTCCCGACGCAAAAAATGCTCCTCGGCGGCACAGGCAATCATAGCAGCATTGTCGGTACAGTACTTCAGGGGAGGAAAAAATACCCGAAACTGATACTCCCTGGCAGCCTCCGTTAGGGCTTTTCTTAAACCACTATTGGCCGCAACCCCTCCCCCCACGGCAATGGTGTTTAATTGCAAATCCAAACAGGCTTGGATAGTTCTTTTGGTCAGAGTTTGAGCCACAGTATACTGGAAACTGGCACATAGGTCGGCAATGGGTATTTCCCCTCCCTCCCCCTTCAAACGTTCCACCAAACGCAACATAGCCGTCTTTAGGCCGCTGAAACTGGTGTCATAGGGGTGATAACCCTGATTGTTGGGTAAAGAGATTTTCCCCTCCGGCAACTTGAAAGCAAAAGGATTCCCCTGTTGCGCCATTTTGTCAATAATAGGACCACCGGGATAGGGTAGGTCTAGTATCCTTGCCACCTTGTCAAAGGCCTCCCCTACTGCATCATCCCTCGTACTACCAATGGTATTGTAAATCCCTTCCTCAATTACATGTATAATACTGGTATGACCCCCCGAAACCAGAAGACATAGAAAGGGTGGTTTTAAAGAAGGCTCGCTGAGATAAGACGCGTAAATATGTCCCTCTAGGTGATGAATGCCAAGAAAAGGCTTATTATGAACCATAGCCAGTGTTTTTGCCGCCGTAGTCCCCACAATCAACGAGCCTACTAAACCAGGGGCCACAGTGGCAGCAACGGCATCTATCTCATCCCAACCTACCCCTGCCTGTGACATGGCCTCCTCCAAACAGAAGTTAATCGTCTCCAGGTGGCGTCTAGAGGCCAATTCTGGTACAACCCCACCAAACTCCTCGTGTAAGTCTATTTGAGAGGCCACCACATTGGCCAAAACATTACGATTTGTAACAATCGCCACCCCCGTCTCATCACAACTGCTTTCTATGGCTAAAATGATAGGCATTATCCTCTCAATTTGTTTAAAAATAATAAGTTTTCTTTCTATTACTTTACTCTACTTCCTAATCAGAGTAAAATCCCATTGAGAGTCTACCACAATTACCCTATATCATCCCGTTTATGAAAAAAGCACTTGGTTTCCTACTGGCTTTTGTAATATCCCTGGGTCTGTGGTGCAATTTCGCACCCGCCGCTAAGGCAGATTTGTCTCATCTAACACCCTGTAGTGAGTCTCCCGCCTTCCAAGCCAAGTCAAAGAACTTCCTGGATACTACAGCTGATCCCAATTCCGGTGAAAATCGCGCCGCCCGTTACAGCCAAGCCTTGTGTGGCGAAGAGGGTTATCCCCACCTGATAGTGGATGGCAGACTTAGCCATGCCGGCGACTTTGCTATCCCTAGTCTTCTCTTCCTCTATATTGCCGGTTGGATTGGTTGGGCTGGAAGGGCTTACCTAATCGCCATCAGAGGGGAAAAAGAGCCAGAAATGAAGGAAATTATCATCGATGTGCCCCTGGCACTCAGTAAAATGTTATTTGGTTTCCTCTGGCCCTTACAGGCTATAGCTGAATTCACCACCGGAAAGTTGGTTGTCAAGGATGAAGAAATTTCTGTTTCCCCCCGCTAGTTTTATTTAGTTTTTTGGTATTTTAAGTAGGAGAAAAAGGTATGAAAGATCTCACCACTTTCCTCTCTACCGCCCCCGTATTGCTCACCGCTTTGATGGTTTTTACCGCAGGTTTGCTAATAGAAATTAATCGCTTCTATCCGGACCTTCTTTTTCACCCTCTAAAATAGTTCAAAGGAGGTTTTTCGCCTGAGTTTCCCCATTACGGTGGCCTTCTGCTCCGGCCGCCGTACTTTTTTTGTCAATATCCCTCTGGGGGCCGTATGCTGTGAGTTATTTCGCCCACTTTCCTGCTATTGCGGCCTATTTCTCTACAATTCATAAACAGAATAATTTAAATAATAATCAGTTTAAATTATTACATTCTCTGTAATTATGCGAGGAGTTAAAAATGGTTAAAAATAGAAGGTAATAGGGAGATATAAACAATATAAAATACTAAAAAAGCTATGAAAAAAAAAGACAAGACAACTATAAGGAAAAAGTCTGCTGTGAGACGACAAAATGAGAAAAACAGTCCCAGTCAATTTCCACACCAATGCCAACCCCCTGAGGCACATCAATACTAGAATCCTCGGAATTCAAAACAAAGGGTTGTGTTATAATGTCCTGGGAAAAGTAGCGACTGGAAGCAGAAATATCAGCGGGAAAAACAAAATTGGGCAGACTGGCTATATGTAAATTAACCGCCCTACCTATACCTGATTCTAGCATTCCGCCACACCAAAGTTTTACCCCAGCCTCCTGACAAAGACGGTGAATGGCTAAGGCATTAGTTATGCCTCCCACCCGCGATACCTTGAGATTAATCGCCTTTGCCGCTTGCAAAAGGATTGCTATCCTGGTATCATGAACCGAGTTTATACTCTCATCTAAACAGACAGGGGTATTTATTAGGGATTGTAATTTGGCATGGTCTAAAATATCATCATGGGCAAAGGGTTGCTCAATCATCAGCAAATTAAGGTCCTCTAGTGCCAAGAATAAGTTAATATCCTCTAGGGTGAAGGCAGAATTGGCATCAGCCATCAACAGTAAATCAGGATAGTGATTGCGAATTGTCTGGAGAGGGGAAAGACAAAACTCGGGGGAAACTTTCAGTTTTACCCGTCGATAACCCATCGACAAATAAAACTCCACCATCTCTAACAGTCTACTCAAACTCTTCTGAAGGGAAATGCTAACCCCCACGGGTATTTTCAGTCTTTCACCCCCCAAGAGTTTGTAAAGGGGAAGATTCTGACTTTTGGCAAATAAATCCCACAGGGCACATTCTACACAAGCCTTGGCCATATTGTGCCCACGAATGTTACCCCAAGAGGCAAAACAGTGGGAGGGGAAAGTTAAATTTTTACCTAAAATCTGGGGAATAAGAAAGTCAGTGAGAATATGAGAAGCAGTCTTCAGGGTTTCGTAAGTATAACAGGGAATGGGAAAAACTGGGCATTCCCCCCAGCCGATTAAACCTTCGCTTTTTACTGCCACAATCAAACAGTCATGGGTTTTGAATTCCCCATTGCTAAATTTGAAGGGGGAAAGAAAAGGCAAAGACAAATGATAAAGAGTAATTTGTTCAATTATCATATTCTTCCGCTGGCGTTATTATGAGTGTACTCTAGGTAAATGTCAGTTTAAGCTAAACTAAGTAGCAAAGGATAAGCATCAATAGAGAAACTATGAGTAGGGATTGTTTTCAGCCACAGAGTGGGGGGAATCTGGAAAAACAAAAACAAACGGGTGGAGAAAATTTGCTGGTGGAAATCGCCAAAACCTTGGCAATGGCAGTAGTTTTATCTGTGGGGATTAGGACGTTTGTAGCCGAGGCACGCTACATCCCCTCCTCCTCCATGGAGCCTACTCTCCAAATCAATGATAGGCTCATAATAGAAAAGATAAGTTATCGCTTTAGCAAACCGCAGCGGGGTGATGTGATAGTCTTCAATGCCACCCCAGCATTGGAGGCACAGAATTTTCGCGAGGCTTTTATTAAGAGGATTATAGGTTTGCCAGGGGATACGGTGGAAGTAAAAAATGGACAAGTGATAGTCAACGGGAAAGTCCTAAGAGAATTTTACATAAAAGAGCCCCCCAATTATGAATATGGACCTGTAAAAGTGCCAGAGAATGAATACCTAGTTTTGGGAGACAATCGTAATAACAGCTATGACTCCCATTATTGGGGATTTGTACCAGAAGACAAAATCATCGGGAGGGCAATCATCCGTTTTTGGCCACCCCAAAGAATTGGTATGATAGATGAACACCCAGTATTCGCAGAAACAGGAAAACCCGCCACTGAAAATTCCCCCTCCAACCAAAAATAAACTAACCGGTGGAGGGATAAAAAGAAATGTGAAAGGAGACGCCTTGATTGGGATAACTGATAACCTCAATAGAGGCGTCTAATTGTTGACATAATAGTCTAACTAGACGCAACCCCAGAGAATCACTTTCTTCCCAGTTAAAATCGGGTGGGAAACCAACACCATTGTCACTGACTTTTAAAAGGATTTCCCCTGTATCTTCCACCCCCAAACTTATTCTCACCTCCCCCTCTCTATTATCGGGAAAGGCATGTTTAAAAGCGTTAGTAACTAATTCGTTGACAAGCAAACCGGCAGGAATGGCTGTTTGTATGTTTAGACGGCACTGTTGAATATCGGTTAGTAGAGTAATTTTGGGGTGGTTTGTCTGACTAGCTTTGTGGTGAAGAGGAAAAGTCGAAGGGGAAGTGGGGTGGTGGGTATAAGAGAGAGAAAGATTAGAAACTAAACGGTGGAGGTATTGGGCGAAATCAATTTCCGAAAGATCCTCTGACTGATACAATTGTTCATGAATAATGGCCATGGTCTGAATACGATTCTGACTGTCTTCAAATAGACTTTTTACCTTCTCGTCTTTCACATATTTGGCTTGAAGGTTGAGCAGACTCGAGATAACATAGAGATTGTTTTTTACCCGGTGGTGAATCTCTTTGAGGAGTATTTCCTTTTCCCGAAGAGATTTAAAAAGTCTTTCCTCGGCAGCATGTCTCTCAGTGACGTCAGTGACGATACCATCTACACTCACCACTTCGCCATTTTGAGCGTAAACTATATAAGCCCGTTGTCTCAGCCAGCGATAATCACCGTCGGGCAACTGGATCTTGTATTCTATTTCCCAGGTTTTATCCTTTCCCCTCTCCACCCCCGAATGACAACAATCCATAATCTCTTGCCAGGTTTGTTGTACTTCCGGTTTATGTTCTGGTACTATACAGTCAAACAAAAGTTCATGGTTGGCAAGTATCTTTTGGGGGGGATAACCATAAACCCTTTCACAGGCGGGATTGATATAACGTAGACGCAAAGAAGGTAAAGAGAATGACCATACCACATCCTGTAGAGAGTTTAGTATACTGTTGAGACGGGCTTCACTTCTTTGGAGGGATTCTTCCGCTTTTTTCCTATCACTAATGTCGTTAATTACAGCGATAAAATAGGAAGGCTCAACGGCCACCCACACTATGGACATGGTAAGATTAACCCAGAGGTAACAGTTGTCTTTTTCTCCTTGTTTGCATCTGCGACACTTAATTCGGATTTCTCTCTCAAAGGTGATTTTACTGCCACAAAGAAGACTAGACAAGTCGACGAGGGTAGGGGGAACGTCTTCGGGGTGGATGAGGGAAGTAAAATCAAAATTAAGCAAATCCCCCCGGTTATAGCCTAGCATTTTTACCAGTTTATCATTGACCAGGACAAATTTCCCCTCTAAACTGATTTGGGCAATACCTACCGCCGCCTGATGGAAAATACTACGGAATCTCTCCTCACTTAGTCTACACCGAAACTGAGCTAATTTTACCTCTTCTATGTCCTGTCCACAAGCAATAAGACCAGTATTAGCACCATTTCCATCAGTGAAGGGATTAATATTCCATACTATCGTCCTTTCTCCCCCATCCGCCAGCAATACTTTTGTCTCCACATTCCTTTGGATTTTTCCTGTGGAAATGGCAGCCGCAAAAATCTGTTTTAGACTATTCTGATTGCTGGATGGGATGAGTAAAGAGAAATAGTCTTCCCCCATAACACAATCCCTTTTCCAGCCAAATATCCTCTCTGCCTCCTCATTCCACTCAACTATGCGATACTCCTGATTTAGTACTATAACGATTATCCCTGCTGTTTGCACAAAGGCTCTTAACCTATTCGCTGTTCTCTGTAACTCTCTTGTTCTCTGTTGTACTATATCCTCCAATTCCCGATTTAAATCCCTGAGTTGAGCCTCATTTTGTTTTATTTGAGTAACATCTCGCGCCACAGCATAAATGATGCCATCCTCATGGAAAAGGCATCTCCAGGCAAGCCAACGGTAATCCCCATCCTTAGTCAGCCAACGGTTTTCAAAGCCAATACTACTAAAACCCTGATTTATTTTAACTAACTGTTGCCTAGTAGTCTCAATATCCTCGGGGTGAATAAAGGATAATATATTCTTCTGGTTAAATTCTGATGCAGGATAACCGAGAGTTTTAACTAGACTCCAATTGACTCGTTTAAAGGAACCATCCATCCCCATGACACAAAATATATCTGGGGAAAGACTAAAGAAACAATCCAACTGTCTTTGGCTTTTAATTTTCTCAATGGCGGTGGCTAAAACATTAGCAAACGTTTGGAGAAAATCTAGTTCCTCAGGGTTGAATTTGCGGGGTTTTTGACTATAAACTCCCAAAACTCCATAATAGTTATCTTTTTCGCCCATTGGTACAGTGGCCGCACTAACAATTTTGCTATTATGTAGTAGGGGACAAGGACTAAAACGGGTTTCTACAAGTAAATCCTCGGTAACTACTGGTTGCATAACCTGGAGAGTGTATCCCGGCAACCAGCGGGGTGATTTACTGATTTGTGCTTTCCCTAGCCACTCTGGTTTCCATCCCTTTCCCGCCTTGAGGAGAAAACAAGCCTGATTGCTTTGCAACTGGTGGATAGCGATGAATTCTACTTTCAACGTCTCACCCACTATTCCCACTGCAGTGTCTAGTAGTTTTTGTATGTCAGTTTCAACTAGGGCAGTTTTGGCTAATTGGACAATAGCAGTCTGATATCTAGCGATTTCCTTCGTTTTTTGGGCATATTCTCCCTGTTGCAGGGCGATGGCCAATTGATACGCCAATTGTTGCAGTAAATTTAATTCTTCCTCTTGCCAATGACGTGGTTTTTTACAATTTTGGGCGGCAAGTAGTCCCCAGAGACTTTCATGGAATATAATGGGCACTACTAGATTGGCTTGTACTTGTAAACTTAAAAGTAAATCCCGATAGCAAGGAGAAAGATTTGCCTGGAAGATGTCATCCACTGCTTGAATTCTGCCACCAAGATAGGGCTGGGTGAAATCCTTGACAAAACAGTGATCTCGTACTACCCTGCCTTTAATGGAGGTTATCCCCTCTTTGACAGACTCGGCAACCACTATCCCATCCCCTTCTGGGTGGAGTTGGTAGACTATTACCCGGTCACAGTCCAAAAAGTTTCTAATTTCTGTTACAGTATTGTCCAATAGGGTGTCTAGGTTTAGGGTTTGGCGAATGCGCTGACTTATTTGTGACAGTAACTTCTCCCGTTCAAATTGTCTTTTTTCTAGTCCAAAGGCAGTCTTAAGACGGATAATTGTCTGCTGTTGTTGTTGCAAAAACTGGTACTGCCAGGAGGGGGACAAAATCTTTATTATACTAGCATGATTTACGAGACAAAATTGTGGGCAAATGTCACCGTTGCGGCTTCTTGCCTCCTCCAGATTGCGGGTAATCAGCAAATAGGGATAATTGTCTAAGATTTCCAGCACAGAAGTAATTTTTTCATTGTCGGATACACAGGGAAAATTTTCGGCCGGTAGTTCAACAATGGTTTTATTTTGCCAGTTATCATATGATAAAAGTCTGAGGAAAGAATAGGGGGTGAACACCCTATAATTCTGGCTTTTTTCTTCCAGTAAGAAACCGGCAACTTTTGGCTTTTCCTCCAGCTGGCGAATGAGAGATAATATATTAGACTCGGGGGGCAATAATTTCAGGTTGGCTTCAAAAATTTCTAACACCGAAACATGGGAATAAAAGGAATTTCCTCTAAGGAAACCGCAAAGGCTTTTTGCAGTGATAATCCCCTGAAATTTTCCCTGATGCCAACAACCGTAAACAGGCGTCTTGTTTGTATAGATACTGTGTGCGATGGCAAAGATGTCGGCTGAGTCATTAATACAGACAGAGGGGAAGTCTTGACAAAAATCCCCCGCACAGAGAGAATGGAAACTGTGGCCATCATGGAGTTGTTTTAAGACAACAGGGGGGGAAATGTAACCCAGGGGGTGGCAGTCATTAAATACAATCAGAATGTCACAACCACTGGCTAGTTTCCTTACAACATCCATTAGGGGTGTTTCCGGGGGGATATAGACAGGGTTAGAGTCAACAACTTTGGCTGGTGGCAAAGACTGGTAACACATGTCAGTCAGGGGGGTCCAATCAATTGGATATACTAACCCTGACTTTAGTTTAGTACTTTAAACAGTTGCCTCCACAATTATTTTTCTTGCCTGTTGTCCTAACCTCAACTATAGGCTACCACTTCAAAGATCCTTTTCTATGACTATTTGTCCCTGTCTTAAAACTTGCCACCCTGTTTCTGTCCATTTTATCACAGTAGAGGCAATACCGGAAGAGGGGGGATTATCGGTGTCTAAAACGTAGACGCTGGGGAATTTCTCAGAAATAGCCTTCATGGAAGTCAATGGGGCTTCTCCCGATATGTTAGCACTAGTGGTAGCTAGTGGTCCTGTTTGTTTTAGAATTTCTAAGGCTACCTGACAGTTGGGGATACGAATGCCAATAGTCTCAGGATTGAGGGGATTCATGGTAGGGGGGATTTTGTCAGAAGCAGGCAATACCATAGTCAGGGCGCCGGGGAGGTATTTATAGGCTATAATCTTCCATATTCTCACCTCTTCATCACTACCCTTGACGTAATCCCACATCTCATCTACACTGCTAGTCATTAAAACAAGGGGTTTTTCGTAACTCCTTTGTTTCAGCTGAAAGATTAAATCACTGTTAGCTGGTTTTACTGCTAAAGCTGGGATGGTGTCGGTGGGAAAACTAACCACATTCCCAGCTATAGCTTTTTCCACCAGGGTTTCCAAATTCACTAACACCATGATGACAGTCAACTTTCTTTTGCCTATATACTATACAGGAGACATCATCTTAATAGCCACAAACAACTGTTTTCTCTACCCCCACCGTTTCCCTAGGTTTATCAGTTATCCCAGTCTACCCATGTCTTTGTTTCACCTCTGCCAGGGATACTAGCCACCTCATGAATTTGTCTCACCTTCCCTAAAGAGGGTATCAGTTACCTTGGCTACCTCACACATTGGTTTTACATCGTGGACTCGGATTATGTCAACTCCCTGAATTATTGCATAACTACATACCGCAGCAGTGCCCCATACTCTCTTTTTTGGGTCTTCTTGTTGTAAAATTTTCCCGATAAAACTCTTACGAGAGGGGCCTATTAGTAATGGAAAACCTAGCTGCTTAAATTCTGTAATTTTTCTTATAATCTCTAAATTCTGAGAATAATCTTTGGCAAATCCGAGACCTGGATCGAGGATAATATGTTCTTTTTTGATTCCATGTTTAATCGCCTGAGAAATTCTGTCCAAAAGGAAATCCTTTATTTCTCCTATTAAATCCCGGTAATCAGTAAGAGATTGCATGGTCTGGGGGGTGCCACGAATATGCATTAAAATTATGGGCACACCCAGAGAGGCAGCAGTGGGCAACATTTGTGGGTCATAAGTAGCACCAGAGATGTCATTGATAATATCAGCACCGGCCTGAATGGCTTTCTCTGCTACAATGGCACGGGTGGTATCAATGGAGATGGGAATGTCGGTGTGTTGACGCAAAGAGGAGATGACGGGGATAACGCGACTCAACTCCTCCTCTAGCGGTATTGTAGTGGCGCCAGGACGGGTAGACTGTCCACCAATATCAATAATATCAGCTCCTTCCCTCTCCATTTCCAGGGCATGGGCAATGGCATCATCAAGGTTGTAATACTCCCCACCATCACTGAAACTATCAGGGGTGACGTTTAAAATGCCCATTATGTAGGTGCGTTTGCCCCACTCAAAGACTCTGTTTCTAATTCTAAGGAACTGAAGCATCTCCCCGTAGGTAGTCTTTTCTGCCAGTGGCTGGAGTTTCCCGAAAAGGGGGGCTAGGGAATTAGAGAGGCTGGTAGTTGACAATACGGGCAAAACTGTCAGGATTTAAACTGGCTCCACCCACCAACACCCCATCGATTTCTGGTTGTGCCATGAGTTCATCAATGTTGTTGGCATTGACGGAGCCCCCGTACTGGATTGTAACATTTTTATTGCTCAATAGGGAGCGAATAAAGGCAATTACCCGGTTGGCTTCCTTGGCTTCACAGGTGTCGCCAGTGCCAATGGCCCAAATGGGCTCATAGGCTATAACTAGATTATCCTGGGAGACATTCACCAAGTCCTTCTCTATTTGCCTGGCAATAACAGCCTCTGTTTCGCCCGCCTCCCGTTGTGCTTTGCTTTCTCCCACGCAGAGAATGGGGGTGATGCCGTGTTTTTGAGCTGCCAACAAACGACCATTTACAGTTTCATCCGTCTCCCCAAAATACTGACGACGCTCACTGTGTCCTACAATGACATACAGTACGTTGAACTCCTGTAACATAGGCGCGGAAATTTCCCCCGTAAACGCCCCCTGATCGGCCCAATGAACGTTTTGCGCCCCCAATTTTACCCTTGTGCCATGGAGACTCTTACACATGAAACTCAACGCAGTGAAGGGCACACATAATACAATCTCTCTGTCTTCTGGTGTGTTTTCCAAATGGGGGAGAAAACTCTTCAAGAATTCCGCAGACTCCATCTGCGTCTTGTGCATCTTCCAGTTGCCTGCAATTACTATCCTTCTCACTTTGCTTCCCTAATTAATCCCAAATTACCCTAATACTACAAACCCTTTAGTTGCAACTCCTCTATTTTAGAGTCTCTTGGTCTTCTACACAAGTCTCAGCCTAATGTTAAGTAATGTTAAGAAAAATGAGAAAAATCTTAACAAGATGTAATAAAAAAAAGTGCCAGAAGGAGTTATAAATTTATCTGGAGCTGCTCCGAGAGGAAGAAAAATCTCCGAAGGTTAAGATTTATTAAGAAATCCTAACAAAGTATTGGGATTAGACCCAAAATAAGAGAAACTAACCTAGGAGAGGGACTCCAATCGGAGTGTCCGAGAAAAAAAGTCTGACAGGAAAGAGGAGAGGAAGTAGACATGTACGACGCATTTACAAGAGCAATAGCGCAAGCAGACGCCCGCGGTGAATTCCTAACCACCGCTCAACTGGATGCCCTAACCCAATTCGTAAAAGACAGCAACAAGAGAATGGACGTGGTAAACCGCATTACTAGCAATGCCTCTGCCATTGTAACTAATGCGGCACGCTCCCTGTTTGCTGAACAACCCCAGTTGATCGCCCCCGGTGGCAACGCCTATACCAGCCGCCGTATGGCCGCCTGTCTCCGTGACATGGAAATCATCTTGCGTTACATCACCTATGCCATCTTCGCCGGTGATGCCAGCGTGTTAGAAGATCGTTGCCTCAACGGGTTGCGCGAAACCTACCAAGCTTTGGGAGTGCCCGGGGCTTCCGTAGCAGTAGGCATCCAGAAAATGAAAGATGCTGCCATTGCTATTGCTAATGATCCCAATAATATCACCCTGGGTGACTGCAGTGCCCTGATGGCCGAGGTGGCTAGCTACTTCGATCGCGCTGCCGCCGCAGTAGCCTAGTAAGGCAATAATAAAATCCCTGGTTGACAACACTGTTAGTTCCTCTTGAGTTAACAAAGTAAACCATAAATAGGAGAAAGAAGGTAACATGAAAACCCCATTGACTGAAGCCATCGCCGCAGCAGATTCTCAAGGCCGTTTCCTCAGCAGCACCGAAATCCAAGCTGCTTTTGGTCGTTTCCGTCAAGCTACCGCCGGTTTGCAAGCCGCCAGGGTGTTGACTGAAAATGCTCAGCGTCTCATCGAAGGCGCAGCCAATGCAGTATATGCTAAATTCCCCTATACTACCACCACCCCTGGCCCCCAATACGCTTCCACCCCCACCGGCAGGGCTAAATGTGCTCGTGACATCGGTTACTACCTACGTATGATTACTTATTGCTTAGTAGCCGGTGGCACTGGGCCTATGGATGAATACCTGATTGCTGGGTTAGACGAAATTAACCGCAGCTTTGAATTGTCTCCCAGCTGGTATATAGAAGCCCTAAAATACATCAAAGCCAACCACGGCTTGACTGGAGATGCCGCCGTAGAGGCCAACTCCTACATCGACTACGCTATCAACGCTCTCAGCTAGTCTGTCTCATTCTGGCTGCTTTATCTTTTGCCGTCATTTCCTCCCCTTGTAACCCCTGTGTTAAAACAAGGTTAAAAAGATAAAACAGGTGTTATTGCCTGAGAAAATTAGCGAATACAATCTTATTAGGGATTGTGTTTGTTAGTTTTTTCAGGCAATACCGTTTTATTTTGGGGTTTATGTGGATTAGTGGCAACAATCTGGCAGTAATCAAAGAAGAGGCATTAAAAAGCTATCCCCATGAATGTTGTGGTTTATTGTTGGGGGTGATAGAGGGAGAGAAAGACAAAAGGGTGATAAAAGTAGTGCCCACAAAAAACGACTGGGAAAATCAACGTCATCATTTTAACCGTTTTCAGGGAACTTTATTTGACAGTTTTGCCATTAACCCCCTTACCTTCCTCAGGATTCAAAAAAAGGCAAGACAAAAAGGCTTACAGATAGTGGGGGTATACCATTCCCATCCTTGCCATCCTGCTATCCCCTCCGAGTTTGACCGTGCCGTAGCTTGGCCTGTATACTCCTATGTTATCGTTTCCGTGGAAAAAGGGCAGGTGAAAGATTTGACCAGTTGGTGTTTGAATGAAAAGGGTATTTTCCTGGAGGAGGAGATTTTTGTGGATTCTTAACAGGTTACAATTGAGGGAATTAGAGAGTTACTGTATATAGCCTATGGCTTACTACTGGTTTAAGGCCTTCCACATCATTGGTGTTGTTGTCTGGTTTGCTGGTTTGTTTTATCTAGTGCGTCTGTTTGTCTACCATGCCGAAGCCGAAGAAAAACCTGAGCCTGCTAAATCTATTCTCAAAAAACAATATGAGTTGATGGAGAAACGGTTATATAACATCATTACCACCCCGGGAATGATTCTTACTGTCTCCATGGCTATAGGATTGATTACAACTGAACCACAAGTTTTAAGGGCAGGATGGTTACACGTCAAATTGGCTTTTGTTGCCCTTCTCCTAATTTATCATTTCTGGTGTGGTAGAATCATGAAACAGTTGGAAAAGGGGGAAAACACCTGGAGTGGCCAAAAATTCCGCGCCTTTAATGAGGCCCCCACAGTATTATTGATTGTAATTGTACTGTTGGCCATCTTCAAAAACAGTTTACCCCTCGACATAACCACCTGGTTAGTGGTGGCTTTAGTCATCCTTATGGCGGCCAGTATTCAATTTTATGCTAGAATCCGTCGTCAAAACGAGGCAAAACTAACCCAGTCTCTCAGTGAGTAGGGGGGTTTCCAGTTAGAATTTAAACTACGTTTTACTCTCATGGTCTGCCGGCTATTTTTCCCCTTTTGAGGAAGAATTGAGTAAGATAACAACCAGTTGACTATTCTTCCTGGTTGGGAAAATTGCCCCGAAATTAACACCATTGCCCCGGAAAAAACAATTTGTTTGCCAATTTTACCCTCACAGAGGCAACTTTCCTCCCTATCTCTGAGATTTTTAACTTGCTACCAATTATTATAAAATGGTTTTCCCCTGGAGTAGTCATTCCTTTGTCTACTCTTTTTTTCTGGCTATAATAGAAGAATAGACTGAGAAAAAAGGAGGTGGGTAAATGTCTTATGATGTCTCTATAGAAAATCCACGCACCATGGCTGATTATGCCTACATTGGTATAGCTAAACATGCCAAAAAAATTTTCAAATATGAGACAAGAATACTAGAAGAAAATGACCCAGAAAATCTCCACCAAATTCGGGTGGGAATGAGGAGACTAAGAAGTGTCTTAGCTAGCTTCTCCTCTGTATTGAAGTTGCCCGGCATCATCACTGATAAAAGAATAGGGAGGATCGCCAGAATCCTCGGCAGGGAAAGAGACGCCGATATTATAGAAATCAATTTGGAAACCAAGTACAAACCCAAATTAAGCCAGGAAGAATGGGCAAAATTTGAGGAGATTAATGAGAAGCATCTGGAAAAAAACGGCAAACAATTCCCCAGTAGCCGTGAAATACTAAAAGGGGATGACTATCAGGAATTCAAAGAAGCATTACAAGACTGGCTAAAAAATCCCCAGTTTCGGGGATTGGCAAGGGTAAAAATAGAAAAACTGTTGCCCAGCATACTACTGCCACAAATAGGAAACTTCTGTCTGGAATCCGCCTGGATAGTAGGCGCTACCATAGACGAAAATGGTGAGGTTACTGTTGTAGACAACCTCACAGAAGAGGAAATTGAAACCATCATTGACAAGAAAGGAGAAGACTTACATAATCTCAGAAAAGAGGCTAAAAAGGTTCGTTATCAGCTAGAATTGTTCCAAGACTTTTATCCCCCTGAGTATCAGGATTATATTAACTTCGCCAAAGAAATCCAGACTGTGTTAGGGAATGTTCAGGACAACATTTGTCTGCTAAACTATCTGAACAATTTGACGGAGAAATGGCAACGAAAACTGCCAGGATTACAGCAATTAATCAGAGAATCCCAAAAAGAAGAATGGCAGAAATGGCAACAGCTACAAAGACGATTCTTTGAAACCAACTGTCTTTTCAATCTCAGACAAATTATCAATCAACCGTCCCACCCACAAACCAACGGGGATGAGATAGAATAAAAGACAATCCCTCGCCATGCCACTGTTGACAGCCTGGGGGGGAGGAGATACCATGGTCCACAAACACAAAAACCCCAAAGGCTGTCAGAAGAAGACGAGTCTGTGAAAACGGAAATAGTAATTATCGGCAGTGGTATCGGCGGGTTGTGCTGTGGCGCAATCCTAGCCAAATACGGTTATGATGTGGTAGTATGTGAAAGTCATAACCTCCCCGGCGGTTGCGCCCACGCCTTCACCTACAAGGGTTTTAAATTCGAGGCTGGCCCTTCTCTTTATTCGGGACTATCCTATTCTCCCTCCCCTAATCCCCTTCGTCAAGTGTTAGATATGATAGGGGAGGATATAGAATGGAAAAATTACAAAAGTTGGGGATGTTGGTTGCCAGAGGGATACTTTGAAGTAGCAGTAGGAGAAGAATCTTTTTACCGTCTGCTACTGGATTTGAGGGGAAAGGAGGCTGCCAATCAGTGGCGGGTGTTGCAGAAAATAATGAAACCCCTGTCAGATGCGGCAACTAGTATCCCCGTAAAAGCCTTCCGTTATGACATGGGAGTAGTTATAACTCTTCTTCCCTACCTGCCATCCCTGCTACCCCATGTTTTCTTTGCCAACAAGCTGACGGCCAGTTTTGGGACTATCATGGATGAGGTAGTCTCCGACGAGTTTATCCGCAACTGGCTAAACCTTCTCTGTTTTATGTTATCAGGATTGCCCGCCCACGGCACCAGTGCGGCAGAAATGGCTTTTATGTTTGCTGACTGGTATCGCCCAAATGTCACCCTCGACTACCCCGCCGGTGGCAGTGAGGCTATAGTTAACGCCTTGGTGAGGGGTATCAAGAAATTTGGCGGCAAACTGCTACTATCCTGTCATGTAAAAGCAGTCTTAGTAGAAAACAATAGGGCAATAGGTGTAAGACTTGCCAACGGGGAAATAATTTCTGCAAGCAAAGCCGTGGTTTCAAACGCATCTATTTGGGATACCCTTTCATTAATTCCAGAAGAAGTATTGCCACCAAAAATCCGCCAAAAATGGCTTTCCACCCCCGCTAACCGCAGTTTTATGCATCTTCATCTGGGAATAGACGGTAAAGACATCCCCACAGACTTACCCTGTCACCACCTGGTTGTTAACCACTGGCAGATTACCGCCGAACAAAATGTAGTTGCAGTGTCAATCCCAACACTACTGGATTCCTCCCTCGCACCCCCGGGCAGTCATAGCATACACGCCTACACGCCGGCTACAGAGCCTTATCAGTTATGGGAAAATCTAACCCCCAACACCCCAGAATACGAGGAGATGAAGGAAAAAAGGGCATTGGTGATGTGGCAGGCTTTAGAGAGATTTATTCCAGACATAAGAGAAAGATGTAGGGTAAGGCTAATTGGCACACCTTTAACCCATAGTCGTTATCTTAGACGATACCGGGGCACCTATGGCCCTGCCTGGGATGCCAGTAAGGGTTTCTTCCCACCATCTACTACCCCCATCCCCAATTTTTACTTGTGTGGTGATTCCACCTTCCCGGGAATAGGAGTGCCCGCAGTGGCTGCCAGTGGTATGATTACAGCTAATACTATCGCCAGTGTTTGGCAACATTTGTCAGGCTAGTCTAGCCAATAACTCCTCCACTGTAATTTTAGTAACAGGATCTCGCCAATGGGGGGCAATTTCTACTAGGGGGATTAATACAAAACTCCTCTCTCTCATCCTGGGGTGGGGGATTTGTAACCGGGGGGTATCTAATACTAATTCCCCATAGAAGATTATATCCAGGTCCAAAGTCCTGGCCCCCCATCTCTCTTTCCTTACCCTGCCAAACCGCCTCTCGATGGTCAAAAGGGTATCTAAAAGTTGTTGGGGGGTTAGAGTGGTTTCTATTATAGCACAACCGTTGAGATAATCCGGCTGTGGGGGGCCGATGGGTTTGGTTTCTAGCCAGCGGGAATGGCAAATTACTCTTATTCCCTCCGTTTGGTTAAGGATAGCCAATGCCTGATTGAGAGTCTTTTCCCTATCCCCCAAATTGCTTCCAAGGGCGATCACCGCCTGGGTCGAACCATTTTCGGTCATAATATACTATTAACCACTCTCGGCCAATGGTATATGTTTAAAGTGGTATATGTTTAAATTGTATGAATGAGCCAACAAGAAAGCAAATCGCTGTGGAGTCAGATTCCTATCTCAACCCCCTAGACGAATTGGAAAGGGAGAAGACGTCTCCCCCTGACCCGGAACTTATGTTACAATGGCTCCACAGTGATAATAAACAGGAGCAAATTCTCGCTGCCAGAGCCTTTTGTGAAATTGTTGAGCCCCGTGCTATTCCCACTCTTATTCAATTTTTACACAACAGTTGTCCTCTTTTGCGGGTGGCTGCTGCTTATGCCTTAGGCAGAAATACTCATCCCTCTGTGGTAGAGCCTCTAATTCACACCCTCTACAACGACTGGAATGGGTATGTGCGTAAGGGGGTGGTTTGGGCTTTAGGTAACAGTGGCGATTCCCGCGCCTTCCAACCCCTCCTTCACGCTTTGAAGACTGATATAGGCGCAGTAAGATTGTGGGCTGCCAGCAGTTTGGCCAACATTGCTAGACTAGACTATGATAATACTGTTACTGCCATTCCCGCTTTGATCCGCACCCTCCGACAGGATGAGATTCCGGCGGTGAGGAGTAATGCCGCCTGGGCGTTGGGCAAACTGTGTCGTGAATTGCCCTATAACGTAGTCTATGCCACTGCCATCGATGCCTTGATTGAAGCCTTGGTGGAAGACGAGGATTTGGGAGTTAAGGAGGATGCCAAAACTGCCTTGTTAAAGTTGGGCGACTCTCGGGGTTTACAGATGATTGAAGAGTTGGAATTGGAGGGGTTAATATAGCAGTGAGTTTTCTCCACACAATCCCTCTTTCTCCTAATCTTATTTCCCCACTTGAGCCTCCTCAATTGTCCAGTGATGATGTGTTGATTTTTTTCCTCGATACCTCTGTTTGCTTTCATTTAATCCCAGAATTCCTCCGTTTTCTCCCAAGGGAGGAAATTGAACAGGCACAGGCTAGACGGGATTACTTAAAATTCAGATATATCATAAACAGGGCTATTTTACGTCTAATTCTTAGCAACTATTTGAATCTTCCCCCCCGGCAGATAACTTTGTTTTATAATACCAAGGGGAAGCCGGACTTAACGCCGGGGATAAACAGCCAGGGCATTAGGTTTAACATTTCCCACAAGCATGATTATACTATTTATGCTCTCAGCCTAAATCCTGTGGGTATAGATTTGGAAAAAATAGAGGAAAAAAGAAGGGCATTGGCAATAGCCAAAAGGTTTTTTACTAGCCACGAGTATGAGTATTTAAGAAAGTTAAACTCTCAGGACACCATTATAGAATTTTTTCGTCTCTGGACGGCAAAGGAGGCATATCTAAAGGCAATAGGCGAGGGAATATCCGGCGGCTTGAGAAGGATAGATTTAGCAAAAAATAACCAGCCCAATTGGCAAATATATAATGCTTTTATCAAAGGGAATTATTTGGTATCAGTTGCCATAAAAAAAAAAAAAGACAATTACAAATTTCAATGGATAGAGGTATCTGGTAGAATGCTATCATACCTGTTGAACATGTGAGGGAAATAACTGCAATGGCAAGGGCGATTTGGAAAGGGGTGGTAATTGCAGAAAGCGAAAACTGTCAGATAGTAGAAGGAAATTACTACTTCCCACCAGACAGTATCAAGTGGGAATACTTCATCCCCAGTGATACTCAAACCGTTTGCAGTTGGAAGGGAGTAGCAAACTATTACACCATAACAGTCAACGGGGAAGAAAACAAAGATGCCGCCTGGTATTATCCCAATCCCAAAGAAAGGGCACAACACATTAAAAACTATATTGCCTTTTGGCGGGGTGTTGTGATTGAAAAATAGGCGATAGGGGATGGCAAGGAGACTTAATATAATTAGATGGCTAGAATACAATTGGGCAACACCGGCTTATGGGGGATGGGTATTAATTGGCATAGCCTTGAGTTTTTTTGGCGCCGCCACTAATACCATGGCAGGGTGGTTATATGTATTGAGTGGCACTATTTTTGCCCTTTTGGGGTTAAACATGGTGGATGCCGGTAAAAATCTCAAGGGTATTATCATAAAACGTCTACCAATTTACCCCGTCCATGCTGGCAATGATTTGACTATTATCCTCTCTGTTGGCAATGCCACCGGGAAACTGAAAATCCTTATCCAAATCCAAGACGAAATACCAGCCTTCCTGGGAAAGCCTGTCATACACAATTTGGAATCTTTGCCACCACGTCAAGAAATCCAGTTAGCCGCCTATATCCCCACGGAGAAAAGAGGAGTGTATCACTGGGAATATATTATCTTGAAAACTGCTGCCCCCTTTGGTTTATTCTATGCCAGTCGTTTGTGTAAAATCCCCGCCAAGGCTACAGTTTATCCCCAAATCCTTCCTCTCCAATCTTGTCCCCTTATTGAGGATATAGGCAATGAGGAGTTGAAGCAACAAGAAAGTCGCCCAATTTATTATAGCGCCACGGAGGGGGTTACTAAAACTATAAGGCCTTACCGTTATGGCGATGCCTTCCGTTTGATTCATTGGCGCACTAGTGCCCGTATGGGAGAATTAAAGGTGAGAGAATTGGAAACCACTACCAGTGGCAGGGAAATCATTATATGTCTTGACAACTCTGGAAAGTGGGAGGAGGATGATTTCGAGAAGGCGGTAATTGCCGTAGCTTCCTTATATTGTTATTCCCTCCGTAGACAACTAAATGTAAGAGTTTGGTTGGCAGACATGGGTTTAATTCATGGTATCACAACGGTGATGGAAACCCTGGCTGCCGTCAAGTCTGGGGTGAATATGACAGCCAGCATCCCAGAATTGCCAGTTATTTGGGTTTCTTGTCATAGTGAGAAATTGAATAGTCTAATGCCTGGCAGTCGTTGTTTTCTGTTTACTAAACCCCCTTTTCCTTATCCTGGGATTGTTTACAACAGGGAAGAAAGTTTGCTTAAACAATTACAACAGCCCATTTGATTGTTAGAATAACCCTTTTTCCCCAGACAGTCAAACACTGCCACACAGTCTACTAGCCCTTTGGCTACTGCTACCAGTACTGATGCCAGTACTATACAACAAAATACTCCCTTTTGCTTTGAGAATCCTTTTTTATTTCTATCTGAAACTGGAAATTCTCCGCCGCCTTAAATCTTTGAATGGCGATACAGTTGTCTCTTTCTCTGGCTTGGATGTTTTTTAAAATTTTCCCGGAATTAGACAGCAGAATCAACTGGATGGAGGCAGGCAGATAGGGGTTTCCTCCCCCGGGATACAATTCCACTTTAACTGTAAATTTATCTCCCTTTTCCTTGCTTACTTCTAAACACAAAAACAGTTTACAATTGTCTATTTCTACCTGTTTACACCTCACGACGTCTTTAGGAAAACTCCGGGTGGCAGTGGCAAATATACCCAGTTTTTCGGGGGAATGCCAGGATTCGGGAAATACATTTTTCAACCATTGGCTTATGACAGTTACAGGAGTTATCTCGGTTTGACGGCCGGTTCTAACCTGGGCTATTCTTATAAGGTAGTCGGCATTTTCCAGTAGATGCGCCCATACTTTAAAAGGCAATTCCAACCTAGGGTTTTTGGTTGGATTTGCCAATCTTCGGATTAGATTTTCTGCTTGAACAGCCTCTAGTGATGGGATAGATTCAACCGCTTCTCTTGTGATTTCATGTTGACAAAATTCTAAAGATGCCCCTAGGATGCCAATGGAAAATAGTTCATTTTTTGACAGAATATACTCCCTATACTCGTGGGATAGAGAGGCCTTTTGTTTAATATTTTTATGAGTAGTAAAGCCTATGACTCTCACCCACTGTTCGTCCGGATTGACTTCGGCAATGATATAATAGTCCCCCAACCAGCTGGGAATGTCTACCCACTCCTGGGGTATGTATACTTCCTCATCGTCGAGGATTTCTGTAGGCAGGAGAATTAGTCTTCTGAAGCCAATATCTACGGCTGTGCCATTTAATAACACCCAGATAGATTCTAAAACCTCCATGGGGACAGTCTGAGGGGTGAGGGAATAGTCTTGTCTCAAGTAGTCGCAAAAGGTTTCTAACAGGAGGCTGTTGAGATAAACTTGCCATCTGCTGAGGGAGTCGGGTATATATTCACTCTCCTGCCAGGCCTTTTCTTGCAGCTGGGAGGGAATTTCAAGATATAATTGTTGGGGGTCAGGGATTAGGGCTGACACTTCAATGGCTCCGTTATTCAGTCTATAGCTTTCTCTTACAGCTTTTTAAATAGAAAAGCCTTTGTCAAGGAATGCGGGATATTTAGGGGTGTGAGGATATACAATTATGAGGATTTATGATTATGGACTGGGGTTTGTTTTTCTGCGCGCCGCCGTGGCGAGGAGGGAATCGGCAAAAGCCATAGCTTCCTGTGCGGAATTTCCCCCTGTCAATTCTGCCAGTTCCCGCTTGCGAGGTTCTTCATGTTCTAATCGTGTTACAAGCACCACAGTACGAATTTCCTGGGTGTGGGGAGATTGAGTCAGCTGTTTTTCCACGCGGAAGTGGTAGTCAGCCATGGCAGCTACTAGAGGCTGGTGGGTGACACACAAAACTTGGTGATGACGACTGAGTTGATGAAGTTTGTCTGCAATAGCTTGGGCTATTTTACCAGAAACGCCGGTATCGATTTCATCAAAGATAAGGGTTTTGGGGTAGGGGTAGCCGTGAGACTGGGAAAAACAGGATTTCAATGCCAATAAAAAACGACTCATTTCCCCGCCAGAGGCAATAGCGGCGAGGGGTTGTAAAGCTTCTCCGGGATTGGGGCTAAAATAGAATTCCACCTCGTCGGCGCCAGTGTTATTGGGATGGCTGGGGGTGATTCTACACTGAAATTGTACTCTTGCCATACCTAAAGGTTTTAATTGTTCAATTAGCTGTCTTTCCAATTTCCTGGCTGCTTCTTGTCTCATAATACTCAGCTGACGACACCTTTGTTGCAACTGTGCCTCTGCCGCCTGGTATTCTTTTTCCAAGTCTTCCACAGACTGACTATCATCCCTCAAAACCTTTAATTCCTGCTGTAGTTTATTGTAGTAATCAATTACTTCTGCCAGAGAGGTGCCATATTTGCGACAAATCCGCCTTAATAGTCTTATTCTTTCTTCTACTTCCTCCAGACGCTCGGGATTGGCTTCTAGGGATTCGGCATAACTGTAAAGCTGATGTGCGGCTTCTGTAACCTGATTGAGGGCAGATTCTATCATTTCTAGGATACTAGCCAATTGTTTGTCATAGTTAACCATGTGGGTGAGAATTTTTTGGGCTTGGCTGAGAGTGTCTGCTGCTGCCTGAACTTGCTCACAATCGCTTTGATATAGTAGCTGATAGGCTTGATAGGCCAATTGTTGTAATTCCACCACGTGGGTGAGGCGTGCACTTTCTGTCTCTAATTGAGTCAACTCGTCGGGGGATTGTAACTGAGCACTAGCCAATTCTCTGATTTGATGGCCAATTAAATCCAAACGTTGTAGTCTTTCCCTTTCCCACTGCCTATGGGATTGTAGTCTTGCCAATGCTTCTTGTCTTTTGGCAAAAGCCTCAGATACCAGTTGCCTTTGAATTAACAACTCCTCGCCACCGTAGTTATCCAATAAATCCCGTTGACTGGCGGCGGAGAACAATTGCTCGGTTTCCCCCTGGGCGGTAAACTCTAACAGAAGGCCCCGCAGTTGATGGAGAAGATTCTTATTTACCAGGATACCATTAAGACGACAACGGGAGCGGAAGTTATCCTTGCCGGCAATCAACTCCCGACTACAGACTAGGGTATCATCCTCAAGACAGTCTATTTCCTGGGATTGCAACCAAGATTGTAACTGGGGGTTGAGGGAGAAGGTAGCCTCGATAACGGCTTTGTTGGCGCCGCTGCGAATCATCCGCTGATGGGCCTTTCCCCCCAACACCACATCAATAGCCTCCAGGATAATAGATTTGCCGGCACCTGTTTCCCCCGTCAAGACATTCAATCCCCGTCCCAATTCTAACTCCAAGTGTTCCACCAGGGCGAAATTGTCAATGCGTATTGCTATTAACATTGTGCGTGTGGTGATAGCCCCTTGCTTTTGCTACTCCATGTTATACTATCAGTTGGTTATAGTGGCCACTAGTCACTGTTTTTAGGGTACTGATTTTCGACATATCAACTATACCAACCCATTGAACCAATGACAGTTTATCAGATAGTACATGCCATTTGGTTAATATCAGCAGTTTTTCTGATAATCCTGGTCTTGTTACACTCCCCCAAGGGGGATGGGATTGGGGGGATAGGCGGACAGGCGCAACTGTTTACCAGTGCGAAGACTGCCGAAGCGGCCCTCAACCGTGTTACTTGGATTCTTGGTACTACTTTCGTCTTGATGACGGTAGTATTAAGTGCTGGCTGGGTGAAATAGGCAAAAAGGGGCAGGAAGGGGGCACATCCCCCCTGTGGTTTATGGACAGCCCAGGGATTGACGGGTGCTAGCGCCCGTGACGGGATTAATGCCCTTCGCCCGTTTACATAGCTGGATGACCTGATCTTTGTCTAATATGGCCATAGTAAAGTCGGCACCGTCCACTTTAGCATCCTTGAAGGTGGTGCGCTTCATGATGGCCTCCCGCAGTATGGCATTTGTTAGGTCGGCCCCGTCAAAACTGGTAACATAAGTTAATATATTGCTCATGTCGGCGCCATGGAAATTGGCCTCCTCGGCCACTACGCCGTTAAAAACGGCACCCCGCAGGTCACTATTACTGAAATTGGCCTTTATTAGTTTTACTTTGGTAAAATCCGCCGATTGGAGATTACGGGAAGAGAAATCTTCCCCACTCAAATCCCTACTTTCAAAGGTGGAGGTGACTGCGGAGGAACTTGCCGCTAAAACAAATTTGGGACTAATTGTCATTATCAGGGACACCATTAGGAGTATAACACCAAGACGGCCTACTAGTTTCCTCATAGGTGGACTTGTAACCGTTAAAACTTCAAGTACCAACAGTCCAGGAGTTGAGGTATTCAATTTGTTCAGGGGTAAGGGTGTCAATAGTAATACCCATGCCTTGAAGTTTGAGACGAGCAATTTCTTGGTCAATTTCGGGGGGGATGGGGTGGACGCCAGGGGATAGTTTACCCCTGTTTTTCACCAGGTATTCACAAGCCAAAGCCTGATTGGCAAAACTCATGTCCATAACGGCGCTAGGGTGGCCTTCAGCGGCGGCTAGGTTAACTAAACGGCCCTCTGCTAAGACTATGATAGACTTACCGTTTTGTAGTACGTACTGTTGGGTGAAATTCCTTACCTGTTTTACCTCCACCGCAATCTTTTTGAGGGTTTGCAAGTCGATTTCGATGTCAAAGTGGCCGGAGTTACATACTATGGCCCCATCTTTCATGACGCGGAAGTGTTCTTCTCTGATTACATGTTTATTACCGGTAACAGTGACAAAAACATCCCCCTCCTTGGCAGCCTCTATCATAGGCATAACTCGGAAACCATCCATAACCGCCTCGATGGCTTTGACGGGGTTAACCTCGGTGACGATGACATTGGCGCCCAAACCACGCCCCCGCATGGCGACACCTTTGCCACACCAGCCATAGCCTGCCACTACTAGGGTTTTGCCTGCCAGGAGAATGTTAGTTGCCCGGAGGATACCGTCAAAGGTGGACTGCCCTGTACCATAACGGTTATCGAAGAAGTGTTTAGTCTCGGCATCATTGACGTTTATAGCTGGGAATTTTAAAACACCCTCTTTATGCATTGCCCTCAGACGCACTACCCCAGTAGTAGTCTCCTCCGTAGTACCGATAATATCAGGAATTTGGTTCTGTCTCTCTTTCACGAGGGTGGCTACCACATCCCCACCATCGTCGATGATAATATTGGGTTTATGGTCTAGGGCTATCTGCACATGACGGTGGTAGGTAGCGTTGTCTTCCCCTTTGATGGCAAATACCGGGATGCCGTAGTCTTGTACTAAACAGGCGGCTACATCATCCTGAGTGGAAAGGGGGTTACTGGCAATCACCAGGGAATCTGCGCCACCGGCCTGCAGAGTAATAGCCAAGTTGGCCGTTTCCGTGGTAACATGACAACAGGCCACTAGTCGGATTCCCTGTAGGGGTTTCTCTTGGGCAAAACGAGCCTTGATTTGTTTCAAAACTGGCATTTCTCTTGCAGCCCATTCTATTCTCTGTCTGCCGATGGGCGCTAGATTTATGTCCTTAATGTGATAATCCAGTTTGTTACTGCTTGGACTTGTTACCATTTAATTCTCAACAAAAGTTTACATTCCCCATCATACCCGATTCTGGTGCGTAATTATGTTAATTGTCTAGAGGTTGGCCCATTACCCACCAATTCATGGTCTTTTATCCCCTATTGTCCATTGGCCATTTTTCCTTGCCAATCAACCCAACCTATAGAAAAAAGCATTGTTAGACTAATATTAGAAGAGAAGCCCACAAGTCCCTGTCTGTTGTCATGAATCCACTCAATCGAGCCCATCAACAGTTGTTAGATGAAGCCCCCGAACTTTTGCAAGAAATAGAAAATAAACTAATAGGCTTACAAGCCCATGGGGCAAACCAGTCAGAAGATTTACTCCAAGCAATTCAATCCCTGAAACAAAAACTGGCCAATGGGAGTTTAATTCATTTTACCAGGGCGGTACACCGACTGGAAAATCTGTTGAAAAAATTGTTTTGCAAGAACATTACAATAGACACTCCCTTAGAGGGGTTGTTGTTAGAGGCGTTCGATTGTATAGCCATTCCCCTAAGGGAAAACCTCAAGTCAGGCAAGCTCCCCCCACCGTCTCAAACAGTAGATGGGAAAATAGAAGAAATCTGGAGACAACTAGAGGCCAAGTTGGAAGAAGGGGAAAATAACAATGGTTCTCATTTTGATGGAGCCAGTTCCGATACAGACATAGTAGCAGAATTGTTTAGGGGGGATGTGGCTCGAATAATTGACAACCTGAGGGGATTAGTGGCGCAAGAGGAGGGAGACAGTTACCAGAAAAGACAACAGTTACTCCACTGGTTAGACAGCCTGGAAAGCATTGCACAGCTGACGGAATTGCCGGGCTTTTCTTTGATTGTCTCTATAGCAAAAGGGGCACTGGAAAAAAACCCCCACCAGGTTGCTACCATTACCTCCCTCCTGATAGAGGATTTGGAAAAGAGTCTAACGGCAGTGTTGGCGGGAGACAGACGACAGGGAGGTGCGCCTTCTAGTCGTCTTTTGGCCTTGAATGAGTCAGAAACACCCGAAAATACACAACCGTTAGAGAAAGGGGGAAGGGGAACGGAAAGGGAGTCTTACATGTCAGACACGGTTAGCATAGACGAGCCGATGTATGAACTGTTCATGGCAGAAGTGCCGGAATTACTGGATACTATTGAACACGGCCTACTTTCTCTGAAAACAGAAAAGACTACTGCCCGTGTCAACGAAATCATGAGGGCAGCCCATTCCCTCAAGGGAGGGGCAGCAAGTGTCGGCTTACACGGCATAAAAGACTTGGCACACCGTCTGGAGGATTATGTCAAGGCCCTTTTCAGTGAACAAGTAGTATTTGATGACGAACTAGAATCCCTCTTCCTGTCTGCCTTTGATTGTCTCAAAAATGCCCTTTTGGAACAACAGTCCACTGGCAAATACTCCCACCGATGGCAGGAGGAAGCAGAGACTGTCTGGGCACAACTGGAAGCCAAATTGGGAAGTGTGGAAGACATCCCAGACTTTATCCCCTCCTCTAGTGATTTGGGAGTAGACATGGTTAAGTCTCTCTTTGAGGTGGAGGTACACCAGATTATTCAACAACTACAAGAGCATCTAGAAAATACCCCTACCTCCGAACTCCCTGTGGTTGTATCCCCCATCCTGGATGTCCTCATGGGCCTGGGTGAATTGGGCAATGAGGAGAAGTTAAAGAACATTGTCAATAAGACGAGGGAGGATATTGCGAATGATAATCAAAAGGCGGGAGAAGCCATAAGCCAACTAATAGGAGAGTTGATAAGTCTGAGAGAAAAACACATTGGTGGAAAAGCCCCAACAGAGGAAACCACCGACTGGCAGGATTTGACTGAAGAGGTAAACAACAGTTTAGAGGAGATAGAGGAAACTGGAGACATAACTGGAAGTATGGAAGAACAAACCCCCGACTTTTTATCCCTGTTAGGGGATTCCCAAGAGTCTTCATCCGCCCCATCCAGTCAACAGTCTCAACAGGAGGAATTGCAGGCTCAGTCCTATCAATTTTTCCTGGAAGAAGCACCAGAATTAATTGCCCTTATTGACAATAATCTGGAAAGGGTATTCCAAAGCCGCAATATAAATGAAATCAACGAAGTAGCCAGGGCAGCCCATTCTCTTAAGGGGGGTGCGCGCACTGCAGGGTTGGAAGACTTGGCCACCATTGCCTTGAGGGTGGAAAAAAGTCTAAAGGCCCTATTCAATGAGAATATACCCCTGGACGAGAAAATGCAAGCCTACCTGCGGGAGATTTATCACCTACTGCGGGAGGCAGTCTTGGCTAGGGTAGAGGGCAGAGATTTTGACGAAAAAACAGCAGCAGAGGTAGTTAACAGCAAGTGGGCAGAATTTGAGAGGGAATACGGCGAGGAAATAGCTAAGGCAGAAGAATATTTGCCCTCATCTAGCGATTTGGGGGTGGATATAGCCTCTTCTCTGTTTGAAATTGACGTGCCCCAAGGGATTGCCACCCTACAGACGGCCTTAGAAACCGAAGATGACGCCACCCTGATAAATACAGTCACCAGCCAACTGGAGGTATTCACCGGTTTTGGGGAAATGTTGGGCCTCCCCGGCTTTGTCTCCATCTGTCAGACGGCACAACAGGCTTTGCAACAATATCCCCAGAGGGTGAGAGAAATAACCTCCACCTTGATAGAAAACCTACAACAGGCACAGGCGCAAGTATTGGCCGGTGATCGCACTAGGGGAGGAGAGGTGAGTGCCTCCCTACGGGCATTCTTGTCCACCCCAGCTTCGCCTACTGTCGAAATAGACGAAAAACCAGTAGATACCAACGATCCAGCCTATGGTTTCTTTGTAGAAGAGGCGCCGGAATTGCTACAAATCATCGAAAGTGGCCTACTCACCCTCCGGGAGGAAAGAAATACGGCCAAAATACACGAGATGATGCGCGCCGCCCACTCCATAAAAGGGGGTGCAGCCAGTGTGGGGTTAGAAGCCATCAAAACCATCGCCCACCAACTGGAAGACATCTTTAAAGTCCTTTACAATCCAGAAGTAGCCATAGATACCGAATTAGAAACCTGGCTTTTGGAAGGGTATGACTGTCTGGCTAATGCCCTCAACACTCAAATAGAAACAGGACAATATAACCCACAGGAAGCACTGGCCAGGGCGGAACAGGTCTGGGCTAAAATCAAAACTAAATTGGGGTTATATCTGGAGAGGGCAGACGATTACATACCCTCCTCTAGTGACTTGGGCATAGACATGGTGAGATCCATGTTCGAGGTAGATGTAGCCCAAGAGTTAGACCGTCTAAAAGCCGTAACCGCCAACCCCGCTGGCTTACCCCTGGCAGGGGAATTAAGGGCCACTTTGGAGGTATTTGCAGGATTCGGGGAAATGCTCAACCTCCCCGGCTTCGCCGAAATTGCCCATCTGGGTTTGAAAGCCGTCGAACTACAACCAGACCAGGTAATCAACATAATAAATGTAGTAGTTCGAGATGTAGAAAAAGCAAGAGAGGCAGTACTAAAGGGCGACCGCAAACAGGGAGGCCAACCGAGTGAAGAATTAAAACGTCTGGCAGAGGGCAAAAGCCTGGTGGAAGCAGAGGAAATTCCTGAGACTAGTGGGGATGAAGTACTTGGCGAGGTTTTGGCCACCCCTGAGGAGATTTTCCCACCCATATACAGAGAAACCCAAACTGTCGCTAATCCTCTGTCTGAGGTTCATCTTTCTACAATAGAAATACAGAACCTGGAAAAATTGGACCAAGGTATCCCAGAAGAAGGAGAGGAAGAAAACCTGCCAGAGCTGGAGGAACTCCTCTCCGCTACCATAGAGGTGGACAAAAGTGAAACCATCCCCTCCATCAGTGAAATACTGGCACCCCCCTCAGAAGAAGAGGAGAAAACAGAGGAAATCTCTCCACAACCTCCGGAAGAATTGTCGGAAGAAGTGCCTTCTCTAGAAGAAGTCTTCGGTGACATATCTGAAATAATTAAGGCACCAGAAGAAACCCCCCCAGAAGAAACAAAAGCACCAGCCCAACCCACCATTCCCGAAAGTCATAAGGAGGAGGTAATTATCCTATCGGAGGCGGAAAGAGAAGCCCTTTTGCGGGCGGAGGGGGTAGAAGAAACTGTTGAATCCATCACCAGAATCTATGAAAAACTACCCCCCGTGAGTGATATTGCCCAAATTTCTCCCAAAAAGGATGATTCTTCTTCCAAAAAGCCTATTGGGGAAGAAAAAATACAGGAAACAAAAACAGCGCCCCCCACTCCTAAAACCAATTTAACCATACGGGTGGACCTGGAACGCCTAGAAAGGATGAATAACCTCATTGGCGAATTGTCCATCACCCGTAACAGTTTATCCCTGCAAAACGAGAAACTACAAAGTGCCCTCAGAGAATTACTCTCCCGCTTTTCCCAATTCCAACAGACGGCAAATGCGCTAAGGGATTTGTCCGACAGAATGTTAGTCTCCCCCTCCAGATTTACCCCCGGGAAGGGTCGTCGCCCAACAGAGGCTTTAAACCTCTCTAGCGAGGAAGGGGAAGACACCAACCTAACTGCCGCCTTTGACGTGTTGGAAATGGATCGCTATGACGATCTTTATAGCGTAACTCAGGCACTCCTGGAACAAATAATCCAGTTAGAAGAGGCGGTGGAGGACATTGCCCTATATGCCTCCCAATCCGGACAAACCGTAGACAGTCAGAAACAGATGCTCAACCGCCTGCGGGATGAGTTGATGTGGGCCAGAATGCTTCCCCTGGGAGAAATCCTCAACCGCTTTCCCCGTGTTTTGCGAGATTTGTCTGTTAAATACAACAAAAAGGTCAATCTTAAACTTAGTGGGACTAATGTACTGGTAGATAAAGCTGCCCTAGAGAAATTATATGACCCCCTGGTGCACCTGATCCGCAACGCCTTCGACCATGGCATAGAAACCCCAGAATTACGCAGACAAAGAGGGAAACCCGAGGTGGGCACCATTGAAGTTAAAGCATACCATCAGGGTAATCAGACCATCATTGAGGTAAGGGATGACGGCGGTGGAATAAATCTGGCCAAGGTGGGACAAAAAGCCGTAGAAAAAGGTCTTCTTACCCCTGAACAGTTGGCAGTTATAAGCAAAGAAAACCTACTGGACTTGATTTTTGAGCCCGGTTTCTCTACCGCCCCCAGTGTCACCGAAATTTCCGGGCGTGGTGTGGGTTTAGATATTGTTCGTTCTCAACTGCGCTCTCTTAAAGGTACAATCACCGTAGACTCAGAAGAAGGAAAAGGTACTACCTTCACCCTCAGACTTCCCCTCACTCTCACCATCGACAAACTGCTAGTACTATCCGCCGCTAATCTCCTATATGCAGTGCCTTCTGATAACATTTTTGAAATCCTAGTACCTGAAAATCATCAACTAAAAGTCTCTGCCAACCAGCGCTGGCTCCACTATGAAAACCGTGTCATCCCCCTCTACTCCCTCGCCGAACTACTCCACTACAACTGCTACTTGCCTCCCACGAATGTAACCCAGAGTGTGGAAATACTCCCCACTCCCCCAGAATGGAATAAGCCGCTACTATTGATAGGACTGGGGCAGGAGTTGTTTGCTATCGAGGTGGAGCACCTGGTGAGCGAACAAGAATTAGTGGTCAAGCCCTTTGGCACTGCTATTACTGCCCCCAAATATACCTACGGTTGTACTATATTAGGTGATGGAACCCTCATTCCCGTCATCAACCCCGTTATTCTCATCTCTCAGCAACTCCAACTCAACCAGCCTACCACTCCAATCCCCATCAGGAGAGAAAGAGAGGAAATCCCAGCCCCCTTTTCCACCCCCGTCCACCGCAACGGCCATACTACTAGCACTGCCACTGTTGCCAAGCCCTTCCAGATAGAGACTATACTTGTAGTAGATGATAGCGCAGCCATGAGGAGGACTTTGGCTCTGTCCCTAGAAAAGGCGGGGTATCGGGTGGTACAAGCTAAAGACGGAAAGGATGCCTTAGAGCAACTGTTAAAAGGCTTGAATGTTAATTTGATTATCTGTGACATTGAAATGCCCAACATGAATGGTTTTGAATTCCTCAGTCAAAGAAGACGTCATCCCGAGTTGAGTAGAATCCCCGTAGCTATGTTAACCTCTCGCAGTAACGAAAAACACCGTCAATTGGCCACCCATCTTGGCGCCAATGCCTACTTCACTAAACCTTATATTGAACAGAAATTCCTTGAGTCTATCCGCAACCTCTTAGCACAAAAGTAACATGGCCCATGTTATCCTCGTCAGTAGTTCTTTTGAATACCACAAACCATGAACCACTACTCCCGGGAATTAGTACAAAAACAGTATGACACCATCCCCTATCCCAACATACCCATTGAAAACTCTCCAAAGGATGATTACAATGCCCTATTCATCCACAATCTGGTAACCCCTTATTACCTTTACCGTCAAAAGGTGGCCGACACCACTGACAAACTCATTCTGGATGTGGGGTGTGGCAGTGGTTTTACCACTCTAATACTAGCTTTAGCCAATCCCAATGCCCGGATTGTTGCCATAGACTTGTCAGCCGAGTCTCTAAAATTCGCGGAAAAACGGTTAAAATTCCATGGTTTTGAGAATGTAGAATACCATCAAATGCCCCTGGAAGAAATTGCCAGTCTTGGTCAGCATTACGATTATATAAACTGCAACGATGTCCTCTATCTTTGTGAAAGTCCCACTGAAGCCCTAAAGAGTCTGCAATCGGTTTTAAAACCAGAAGGAATTATCAGGGGCAATTTTCATAGTTATTATCAGAGATTTTACATTTACTTGGCGCAGGAATTATGCCGTTGTTTAGGGTTGCTAGAAGACAATCCGGGAGATTTTGAGATAGGTGTAGTAGCCGAGACGTTTCAAAACCTAAGACCCGAGGTAATTCTAAGACGAAGTGCTAGCATGGGACTGGAGAATAAGGACTTAGATTTGAGTGATATTGGTGTCAAGCAACGAGTATTGAATAATATTCTACTTCAAGGTGACAAAGGCTATAACATCCCCCAGGTATTTGAGATGCTGAGGGAGGCTAAACTTGAATTTCTCAGCATGACTAATTGGCGGCATTGGGAAGTAAGAGACTTGTTTCAAGACAAGAATAAAATCCCCACCACCTGGGAATTTGTGTTGGAAAATGCCACTGAAGAGGAGAGACTACATCTTTTTGAACTGTTACACCCCAGCCACCGACTTATTGATTTCTGGTGCGTAAATCGAGACAGCATTTCACCTATAAAACCTCTGTCTGAGTGGGACGACAATGACTGGGAAAGGGCCAGAATTCACCTACATCCCCAGCTAAAAGCCCCCAAAGTTAGAGAGGATTTGCTAGAGACAATAAAGAAACAACAACCATGGGAAATTAGCAAATATATCACCCAGCCAGCAGCGGCCCCCGTGTACATCTCCCACAACCAAGCAGCGGCTTTGCTGCCCCTTTTCAGTCAGCATCTTTCCTTTTCAGACATGGTAGAATACTGGCTAAAAATTCAACCCATAAACCTCATTACTGGAGAGACAAAGACTAGGAAAGAGGCTCGGGAGGAAGTGAAAATATTGCTGAAAGAATTGGAAACATTCCTCTATGTATTAGTAGAAAAAATCTGACATATAACAAGGTGAAATAACTGGAAAATGAGAAGAAAATCTATTACAATGGGATATGATTTTTTGAACATAAAACCCCTAAGAAAAAAAAAATGAACCCAGATGAACAACTGTCCAGTTACGACTACTATTTGCCTCCGGAATTGATTGCCCAAAACCCCGTCACCCCAAGAGATCATTCCCGTCTTCTAGTAGTGTATCCTGGAGGCAATATCGGCCACCATCGCTTCTATGAGTTACCACAGTTTCTCTCCCCCGGAGACTTGTTAGTGTTAAATGACACAAAAGTTATACCAGCGAGATTATATGGCAAAAAAGCCACTGGGGCACAGGTGGAAGTATTATTAGTGGAAGAGAAAGGAAATAACTGTTGGTTGGCGTTGGTAAAACCGGGTAAACGTTTCTCCGTAGGGAGTGAGATTTTTTTTACAGACGACAGGGAGGAGATAGTATTCAAAGCTACCGTTTTAGACAAAGACGAGGCTACTGGTGGGAGAATTCTCCACTTTGAGTGGCAAGGGGATGATTCATTTTGGAATTTGCTAGAAAAAGTGGGCAAAATACCATTCCCCCCCTACGTAACTGACACCACCGCCTCCCCCCAACAGTATCAAACTATCTATGCCCAAAAAGAGGGAGCAATTGCCGCCCCTACAGCTGGACTACACTTTACCGAGAGACTATTCCGGCAATTGCAGGAAAAAGGGATAAATATAACCCAAGTTACCCTCCATGTGGGGATAGGCACATTTCGGCCAGTGGAGGTAGAAAACATCCGTCAACACCAGATGCATCAAGAGTGGATTGAGGTGGGGGAAGAAGCCGTTGCTGCCATTAAAGAAACCAAAGCCAAGGGTAATCGTGTAGTTGCTGTTGGTACAACTGTAGTCAGGACTTTAGAAGGAGTTTGTAAGGAATGTGGCCAATTAAAACCCTTTCAAGGCAAAACTGATTTATTTATTTATCCCGGCTACCAATTCCAAGTAATTGACAGTTTAATTACTAATTTTCACCTACCAAAATCCAGTCTACTGATGTTAGTTAGTGCCCTCATTGGCAGAGAAAGATTGTTGGCTATTTACCAGGAGGCTATCAAAGAGAGATATCGTTTTTATTCCTTTGGCGACGCCATGCTAATTCTCTAAAAGGGGTGGCCAGTTGTTTTTACTATGCTGACTACAGTTGCCCTCTCTCATTTTATCTGCTTACAATGGAAACTGCTTTATGAATGAATAGTAAAATTTACCGGCATTTTCTAGGCAGTAAAACAACTTATTAAGGGAGAAAACGAGTACAAGTAGACGAAAAAAACAATGAAAAAGAAAAAGGACGACTCCCAAAGGGAATCGCCCTGATAATAACAAAGGGCCGCTAGAATAGGCCCAATGTCAGGGATTTGTCAAGAGGGAAAACAGCACCAGCACCTAACCAGAGGGTTACCAGGACGCCAAAGAGAAAAACTGTCATGGCAACAGGGCGACGGAAGGGGTTTTGGAATTTGTTAACACTCTCGATGAAGGGCACCAACATCAACCCCAGGGGAATCGCCGCCTGACAGGCAATGCCCAAGAGCTTATTAGGAATGATTCGCAAAATCTGGAAGACAGGGTATAAATACCACTCAGGAAGGATTTCCAATGGGGTAGCAAAGGGATCAGCCGGTTCACCTACCATAGCTGGATCCATTACTGCCAAGCCCACAATCAGTCCTAGGGTCCCCAACATGCAAATGGGGAACATATATAGTATATCGTTAGGCCAGGCAATTTCCCCATAGTAGTTGTGACCCATATTTTTGGCCAATTTGGCCCTTAATTTTGGGTCAGACAAATCTGGTTTTTTATACAGCTTGCTGGACATAGACTCGATTGTCTCCTTGTTTTTTAAGCCAGGCTTGTATTAGGAGTATTCTCATTATAAGGGACCAGAGATCCCCTGTTTCCGGATAAGAATGAAGTGCAACAACATGAAAACGGCCATCAACCAGGGCAGTACAAAGGTGTGGATGGTATAGAAACGAGTGAGGGTAGCCTGTCCTACACTAGCCCCACCTCTCAACAACTCCACCAACTGGTCACCTACCACCGGTATAGCGGCGGGCACCCCTGATACGATTTTAACCGCCCAGTAGCCTACCTGATCCTATGGCAGGGAGTACCCTGTTACACCAAAGGATACAGTAATAACGGCCATAATTACCCCCACAATCCAAGTCAACTCGCGGGGTTTTTTGAAACCGCCAGTCAAATATACTCGGAATACGTGGAGGATGAGCATCAACACCATCATGCTAGCAGACCAACGATGGATGGAGCGAATCAGCCACCCAAACTTCACCTCTGTCATAATATACTGGATAGAGCTAAAGGCCTCCGCCACCGTTGGTTTGTAATAGAATGTCAGGGCAAAACCCGTGGCAAATTGGATGAGGAAGCAAGTTAGAGTGATACCCCCCAGACAGTAAAAAATGTTCACATGGGGGGGCACATACTTGCTGGCGATGTCGTCGGATATGGCGTCCAAATCTACCCTTTCGTTAAACCACTTGTATATGGGTGAGTCTGTTACCTGCTTTGTAAACATTAATCCTACGCCCGTAAATTGTTAAATCTCGTTAAGAATCTTTAAGGGAAGAGAGCCAAGATAGTCTCTCCTCCTAGTCGAGGTTGCCGCAATTTGCCGTTGAGGGAGCGTTTCTTATCCTCCTCCCCCAAACTGCTAAATAAAATTTAACATATCTTCAAGGTTTTCGGCTACTCTTGTTGGCTCAACTTTTCCCTCGCCAATAAACCCGCCAAAAAGTCAGTCACCCCGTCATGTAAAGACAACCACCTGAGTTAATCACCCTAGACAGTCAACAGCCAAGCCCACACCCTCCGGGGGAGTTGGATTTGGGGGGAAGGGGTATAATTAAAAACACTAAAAGTCAGTGTCAAAACTGAGGGGATTGGCCTAGGATTTAGCGAAAACGTTTTTTACGACGAGCAAGGGCTTTCCGTTTTCTCTTTTCGATAGGTGTCTCGTAGTGGCGTAAACGTTTGATGTCTGCAAAGATACCTGCTTTGGATACTTGTCTTTTGAAGCGACGTAATGCTGACTCTATACTTTCGTTTTGTCCCACTATCACTTGGGTCATGCAATATCCTCCCTCTTTGATTACTCTTTTATTCTGATTGTATCCCAACTAGTATATTCTATCACAATATTCGCAATCTGAAGGACTTGGCAGGGGAGGGGACGGAAAACCCATGGAAATGAATAGGGAGTGTAGGAAATAATATTATATGGGAAACTTAACAGTTGAGATTGGCTGGTGTGAATAGGAGAAACAAGGAACAAAAGTGGGGTTGGTGGTTTTTATTGCCCATTTATCCCTACCAACAACGTCCTACTATAAGACAGGAGATTGTTAAAAACCAGATTTGGACTTTTGAGCAACCCCATGGCCTTCTTTATGCCATAGTGCCCATCCGCATGACGGTGATTAGACTGGAAAAAGGGGGGTTACTTGTATATTGCCCCGTCGCACCTACCCAGGAATGTATCAGCCTGCTGAAGGAATTAGAATCGGCTCATGGCAAGGTGAAGTATATAATTCATTCTACCAGCTCCGGTTTAGAACACAAGGTATTTGTGGGTCCTTTTGCCCGTCACTTTTCTGAGGCACAGGTATGGTGTGTGCCCAAACAGTGGAGTTTCCCCCTAAACTTACCCTTATCCTGGTTAGGTTTTCCAGGCAATCGCACCCACTTCTTGCCGGCAGACTGGCGTCAGTTTCCCCTTGCTGAGGAAGTTCAATATGCTATTGTTCAGATTCCCCTGCCCAAGGGTTTTTTTGTAGAGTTAGCCCTATTACATAAACCCTCTCAAACCCTTTTACTCACCGACACAGTGGTTAAAATTCCCCACCATCCCCCAGCCATCCTACAGGTGGATCCTTTCCCCCTTCTCTTCCATGGCAGAGAAAACGCTTTCCAGCCACCTGTGGACACCCCCGAAAACAGAATCAAGGGCTGGCAAAGGATATGTCTATTTGCCCTTTATTTCCGCCCCACCATGGTGGAAACCCTTCCTTGGCCACAAGTCTTCAAAAATGCCCTAAAAGCTCCCAATCGCAGTCGGAAGAACTATTTTGGCCTCTACCCCTTCCACTGGTTACCACAATGGCAACAGTCCTTTGAGGCCATTGCCAACTTGGAAACACCCCTAGTACCCCCCATTGTTCGCTATCTCATACTACCACAAGACCCTGTTGCCGTCAAGGGATGGGTGTCTGAAATTTCTAATTGGGACTTTAAGCAAATTATCCCTGCCCATTTTGCCGCCCCTATTCCAGCCAATGGTCATCAATTCCGCAAGGCTTTTTCCTTCCTAGAAGACTCCTGTTGTTACCCCAGCGGCAATGAACAAATCCTTCGGCGCGACTCTGCCTTTATTCGGCAATTGAGGGCAATTGTGTTACCGTAACTGTCACTGCCATAATCCTGTTCAAACTCTGATACAATAGGGTGTCAACTGTCTCCGTACACCCTTACCTGTCCATCACCTCACTAGCAAGAGAGTAGAGTCATTGATGCCCAAAATCGGCGTAATATACAATGATCTTAAACCCATAGCCTGTGAAACCGCCCAGCAACTAAAACAACAGCTGTCTGCCCGGGGGTATGAGGTGCACTTGACCACAGGATTCGCTGGTATTCTGGGATACTCCCGTCCAGGTCGTCCTGTATGCTACACTCCCATAGAAGAGATCGCCCCAGAAGCCTTTGACGAAAACATGAAATTTGCCATCGTGCTGGGAGGTGATGGTACTGTCTTATCCGCCTCGAGGGTAGTAGCCCCCCACAATATCCCCATTCTAACCGTGAACACCGGTCATTTGGGCTTCCTCACGGAAATCTACCTCAATCAGCTTCCCAAAGCCATAGAGGCACTCCTGGCAGAGGATTATGAGATTGAAAGACGATCCATGATGAAGGTTCAAGTTATCCGGGATGGCGGTGTTATTTGGGAAGCTCTATCTTTGAACGAGATGGTAATACATAGGGAGCCCTTGACGAGTATGTGTCATTTTGAGATTGCCATAGGCAGACACGCCCCGGTAGACATAGCGGCGGATGGTATTATTTTATCAACCCCTACTGGCTCTACTGCCTATTCTCTTAGTGCTGGCGGTCCGGTTGTAACACCGGATGTTCCTGTATTTCAACTGGCCCCCATTTGCCCCCATTCCCTGGCTTCCCGAGCCCTTGTCTTCTCTAATTTAGAGCCAGTTACCATATATCCGGCCACCCCTAATCAAATGGTCATGGTGGTGGATGGCAATGCCGGCTGTCATATCCTACCAGATGACCGGGTGAAAATAGTACGTGCCCCCTACGAGACTCAGTTCATCCGCCTACAACCCCCTGAGTTCTTCCGTATTCTCCGGGAGAAACTCGGCTGGGGATTGCCTCATATAGCTAAACCTACTGCCGTAGAATTGCCGTAGTGTATTTATGTTGGAATTGAAAAGGATTTTAGAAAACCTGAAAACCTCCGCCGATTGGGTGGGTTTGAGATATGTTTCGGAAACCAGTCATGTCCGTGTTTTCAGGGATGCCAAGCCCCAGGTTAATCATCGTCGTCTAAGTGAGGGGGTAATGGTGGAGGCAAGTGTGAATGGTCATATTGGCTATTGTGCCACCAATCAGTTAACTCATGAGGGGATACAAGCAGCTGTGGAAATAGCCGAAAAACAGGCTAGAATAGCTGGTCAGTGGGCAATATTCTCCTTTAATCCCCATATTATTCGTCCACCCGTTATCGGCAAGTATCAGTCTCCTGTAGTGGAATCTGCCCTTACCATTTCCCCCGGCGAGTTAAATGACTTGCTAATCCAAATCTGTCACCATCTCAAGGTTTCCGATAAGGTGGTTGTGACTACTGCTACGGCGGAAATCAGCGAGGTGCGTTATCATTTTGTCAGTAGCAATGGGGCAGACATTCAACAAATCTTTTCCCTTGTCGCCACTGACTATGCCGCCACTGCCCAGGATGGTAATATAGTCCAAAAGAGAAGTGATAACGGTTATCTAGCCAGATGCTATCAGGCTGGCAAGGAGGTTTTTAATGCCTCCACCCTTCTTTCCCGAGTGCGACAAATTGGTGAGGAGGCTGTAGAATTGCTTTTCGCCGAAGACTGTCCTAATGTCACCACCACTCTTGTACTTGCCCCTGATCAGATGATGTTACAAATTCATGAAAGTGTAGGGCATCCCCTAGAAATTGACCGTATCTTGGGTGATGAACGGAATTATGCCGGAGGAAGTTTTGTGAAGTTATCGGATTTTGGTACACTGGTTTATGGTTCCCCTTTAATGAATGTTACTTTTGACCCTACAGTGAGGGGAGAGATTGCCAGTTATGCCTTCGATGATGCTGGCATTAGGGCGGAGAAACAGTATTTGATCAAAGATGGGATTCTTTTGCGGGGGTTGGGGGGTATTGAGAGTCAAATTAGAGCAAAAATTCCGGGAGTAGCAAATTTTCGGGCCTGTTCGTGGAATCGTCCCCCCATAGACCGTATGGCTAATTTAAACTTAGAGTCGGGTAATAGTAGCTTTAACGACATTATTAGTTCAATAGAATTTGGGGTGTACATGAAATCAAACAGATCATGGTCTATTGATGATTACCGTCACAAATTCCAATTTGGTTGTGAGTATGCCAAGCTTATAGAAAACGGCAAGATAACTAAGACTTTGCGCAACCCCAATTATCGTGGCACCACCCTACAATTCTGGCACAATCTTATAGCAGTGGGAGACGATTCTACTCGTGAGATTTATGGTAGTCCTTTTTGCGGCAAAGGTGAACCCAACCAGGCCATTAGGGTGGGACATGCTTCTCCGGTTTGTGCCTTCAAAGACATTGAGGTGTTTAGCAGTTGACCACTTCTTTTAAAACGTTTAATATTACCCTCCAACTGTCTGTCAGTCTAACTGTAGTTGTCCAGTGAAATCTATTTTCTTTCTTTTTAGGATTTTTTAGTGGTCATGTATTAGCATTTTTCCTGTCTAAAATAGTTATAAATGGCGGTGGCTAATTGAGGACCTATTCCAGACACCTCTTGTAACTGTTTGACACTTGCTTGGCGGATATTCTCTATAGAGTTAAAATGGGATAGCAACATTTTTTTTCTCACTTCACCCAGCCCGGGTATTTCATCCAAAACTGATTTATAACTGGCCTTTAGTCGCTTGTGACGATGAAAAGTTATAGCAAAACGGTGGGTTTCATCCCGGATTTGCCTTAACAATTTTACTCCAATTTGTTCCTTGTTGGTTTGCAGGGGAAGAGGGTTACCGGGGACAAATATTTCTTCCCTCTTCTTCGCCAGACTAATGACTTTTATCTTGGGCAACAAACCCATTTCTTCTAATACCAGACAAGCAGATGAAAGTTGACCTTTTCCTCCGTCTATCATGACCAAGTCAGGGAGGTTTTCCTCCTTAGAAAAGCGTCTTTTTATCACTTCCCTTATGGCGAGGAAATCATCAGAGTGGCCAGGCTTTATATCGGGACTTTGGATATTGTAATGACGATAGTATTGTTTAGCGGGCAACCCATCAATAAAAACCACCCTCGAGGCAACAACATTTGTGCCTTGGATATGGGATATATCATAGCCTTCAATCCGTCTGGGGGGGGTAGGTAATCCCAGTATTTTTGCCAAGTCTTCCAAGGCAGAAATAGGATTTTGGTGTAACTTCTGGCTTTTTTCCAATTCCCTCTGTGCATTCTTAGCAACCAAGGTAATCAAATCCGCCTTTTGGTGTCTTTTTGGTATAGTAATTGTGACCTTTTTACCCTTCTTCTCTCTCAACCATTTGCTGAATATTTCCTTATCTTTTAGGGGGAACTGGATGAGTATCTCCGAGGGAATTTCTGCGGGTTCAATTTGGTGATAATATTGTTCCAGTACCCTTTGTAAAATCTCCCCCTTGTCGTCATTACAACCATTGTCGGTAAAAAAAATAAGTCTACCAATCAAATTGCCACTTCTAATCTGGAATAGCTGAATACAACTCCGATTTTCGTCTTGAGCGATGGCCACTGCATCACGAGAGATATTATCATCAGGAAGGGCAACTTTTTGAGTTTGACTAGAGTCGAACAGATGCTGTACAGTCTTTATTTGATCCCGGTATCTGGCTGCCTTTTCAAACTCCAATTTTTCAGCCGCAATTTTCATTTCCTGCTGCAGTTTTTCGAGCAATTCGTCCACACGCCCTTGGAAAATTAGAGACACCTTCTTGACGGTTTCCAGGTATTCTTCCGGAGTGATTAGATTTTGACAAACTCCCGGACATTTACCTAGGTCGTAGTTGAGACAAGGGCGATTTTTGTACAGAGGCTGTTTTCGCTGTCTAAGGGGAAAAATATTTTTGATGATTTCTAGGGTTTTCTTCAGACCATTAACATCAACATAAGGGCCATAATAACGGTCTAATTTAGAAATTTTACCCCGTTTCCTGGTGATAAAAATACGGGGATATTTTTCAGAGAAAGAGATGCAAACATAAGGATATCTTTTGTCGTCTTTTAGCAAGACATTAAAACGAGGTTGATGCTTTTTTATAAGATTAGCCTCTAAAACTAAAGCCTCAGTTTCGTTGTCAGTCACTATATACTCAATGTCTCTTACCAGGGAAACCATCAAGGAGATTCTAGGGGGGTGTTTTGCCGACTCATTGAAATAGGAATTGACTCTTTTCCTCAGATTCTTAGCCTTACCAATGTAGATAACATTCCCAGCCTCATCTTTCATCAAATAAACCCCAGACTCCTCGGGCAAATTCACCAACAAATCAGCCAACATTCACTGCTTAATACTTCAATATGTTTATAACTTCAAGTAAAACAAAATTCTGGTGACAAAAAAGGCCAATTTTATTCTATCCTATCGTGAAAAGTAGCGAAAAAAAATGCCCCCTGGGGGGACAATGGGGGAATATCAACAAAATGTTACAATTTAAAATGCCCCCGGAGGGTTGTTAGAGCCAATAGTCAGGGAGAATAGATAGACTTCCAGGCACGAACAGTGGCACTGCCAATGTAAAAATCAGTGGTGTCACCATCGGCCCAAACCAGTCGCACCCGCAGCTTCTCATCGGGGAGACTAACCAAAGCCCGTGCCAACTCCTCACTAACTGCGCCCCCCTGGTACTCATATATCTTGCCGCCGATGGCAAAGAGAATTTTCTCAGGACTTTTTCTGTTTTGGATATACTTGTACACTGGTTCTATATCCCAATAGACTTCTTCTTTCCATTGGTTATCCCGTTTGACCCTACGGGTGCGTTGGACTTGACGATAGTATTCTAACTGTCTTTCTGTCCAGAAGTAGCTAAGACGGATACCCTGTTTTGACCAACTGCTGACTATAGCGTAGCCTTCGCCAAAGTCTTTGTCATAGACGATTTTACCATCGAAGGGGTCTTCCACTACTTTTGACCAGGGCACTGGGGAGTCTTGGTGTACGGGGGAGGGGGGGATGGTGGCATTGACAGGGTTAGTGATAGTTACTAGGAGAAAGCCAAAAATAGAGGCGATGCCGGTATTGACTCTCATAGTCTATTTGGGGGACACTATTGTATAAACATTAAAGCCGCCACGGTTGCCACGAAGGTCATTTTCTAGGGTGGATGCATCGAGGGAGGTAATTGTTCCAGTGGCATTATAGATAAAACAAACCAGGGTTTTTAGATTGGGGTATTCTCGATAGCTTTCAAAATCTTCGGCCAGTTGACGAACTATTCCTGCCCTTGTAGTATTCCCCCTGGGGTATTTAATTTCCACAAGAATTCCATGAGAAGGGATAGCAAAGTCAACACGACTATTTCTCCCGGCATGATTGGATATATCCACTTCCCTTCTTACATCATTGAAAAATAATATTAGGAGAATATGAAATAATTTTTGGACATCCCTCTCCTCTTGAAGGGAGAAATTATAATTACTAGTAAACCCCTCGGCAATAGCCGGAAATCTTCTGCACAGGTTTATTATACTATCAACAGCAGAATCATGGGTTAGTTTAGCAGGACATTGCAGCAATTGAATTTCCTGTTTAAGGGCCCTTATAATTCCCTCTAATTCTTGTTTTAATTGAGTGAAGAAAGAATTCTGGAATGCCTCAATACAGGACAATAACTCTTGTGTGGAATCCTGGATATTACTGTGGACAATTTCCCGTAATTGCTGTTGTAATTGAGTGGGGAGAGAGTTTTGAAAAGCTTCAATGGGTGGCAAAAATTGATTGGATATGACTTCTTGGAGCTGATTTTGTATCCGGGGAGGGAGGTAATTTTGGATAATCCCTTCTAATTCCTGTTGCAGTTGATTGGGTAGACATTCTTCCAGGAGACTGAACCTGTGGTATAATTGGTTTAACAAGTGTTGTATATTAGAGATGGTTTCTGTTAATTGTCCAATACTTTCAGACAAGTTTTGTTGGAGATTAGGGATGGAATTTTCTGGGGAATTCAGGTGAGATAACAACTTATTCAGTGAGGGCTGAATATTGGCGTTAAACTCCTCAATTCTGCGGGAAATAATTTCAACATCCTTTTTTATAATTGTACTAATAAATTCTTCCAAGCCTCCGATTCTTTGTAAAAACTGAACCTCCTGCCTTATAATGGTGTTGATGCCCTCTTGTATCCCTTCAATTTTGGCAAAACCGGATTGTAGCTGATGGTTGAGACTGTTTTGGAGTTGCCGGTGGGTATCTTTCAATTCCTGGATGTTATCTCTCATGGGGGTTAGAGAAGAGCTAATGTTGTCTTTGAGATTTTCTTCTATAGGGGATATAAGGGGTGGTAGTTGTCTGTTTAATTCTTTTAATTCCGATATTGACTGAGAGACTTCCGACACCCGCTGGGAAAGAGTTTGAGCACGACGCCGTAAGGAGTAGTATCCCCCAGCCATTCCGGCCGTCAAGCCTCCCAGGGCAACACTGTTATTCTGAACACCAACCCCCACAACTCCACCAACTATGCCGGCAACCAGTAAAACCCCCCCCAGCCGCGAAAACATTGCCCGTATCATGGATGCCTCGCTAGTCACTAATGGGCTCATTATAACATATCATGTTTCCCTCTCGACTACAAAGGTGAAGGCGCATCTCACACGGATAGTTTTCTGACGACTGACAGTGGGCGCTATATAATTCCACTGTTAACCTTTATTTTGTATAATTTTTAATTGACAAAATTTATACAGATACCGGAGATTTAGAAAGGGCGATTGCTATTTTCCCTTAACAGGGAAACGCAAGAGATAACTAGGTGGAAAAAACACTGCGCCCCCCAACTTGTGGCACCCCTGCGAATCGTTGCTCTAATAATTTTGGCCGATTAACATTTAGGGGTTAGGATGTAGGGGGTAGGGAGAAAAGAGTCAAACAAAGAAGTTCAGAAGGGATTTTATCCCAATACAGAACAGGATTCACATTTGTTAATAAAGTAAACAAAACGGCCAACCTAGTCCGAAAAAGAAAGCGATTTAGGGATTTTTACAGGGCGTACATTGGCGAATTTTAGATTTATTTTAATCCGAAAAATCCAAGCTATTAGGTAAAATGAAAGACAGGTATCAGGAAAATAATAATAATTATTTAAGGTTAATTTTCCCCTAGAAAGTGTTAAATTATTGATAAGGTTTAGTGGCAGAAAAGCATTTGATAGAATGGGAGCTAGGGGATTAAATATCGTACTAAATGAAAATAAGGGGGGACAAATTAATCATAAAAAGGATTGGGGGCTGTGGTAAAAAATTGTAAAAGTGGACAATCAACCAGGTGCCGGGGAAGAAAGTGAAAGTATTACCCTGTAGTGCCTGGGTAGGATGAGAAGACTTGGTATACCAGGACAAGGAATTATAGAATATAGTGATATCAGAACAGTTATAACAGGGAAAATACATATTTTTGTATAAATAGCAAAACTATTAAATATGGCAATATAAAAATCGAAAAGGCGTTATAAATAGGATAAATTAATCATAAATAACAGCAATTTTCGCCAATTTAAACTCACCATGATCGCAAATAATTAAAGAACCATAGTAATCTACAAGCCGCAATGCTTCGTCAGATTCCCGTATTTTATTTTATGTCTATCCTATACCATTGAGGGGATTTATCTACCAACAATAATATAAAAAACTATTAAAACTGGGGCCTATGGGTAACGGCCAGAAGCAATATTCCTATGTTCTACATTTTATTTTACCCTTTCTGGTTTTTAGAAAAATAACCTCCGGCATATCATCTGCCTCTATATGTTTGTACCCCAACCCGAAGGGACACATTCTTGAATTGCTTTTAAGAAAAGAAAAAGTTTACACCCCTTTAACAGAACATATCTTCTTATGTTATTCCCAGGAGTGATGGGAAACGTCTGGCGGAAATTGAACAGTTTTTGTCAAGGTTGTGCTCCGGAGGGCTTGTATTTCAGAGTGTTCCAAAAAGCCTTTGACGGGGATTGAACCCGTGACCTCACCCTTACCAAGGGTGTGCTCTACCACTGAGCTACAAAGGCGGGATGTGGTTCCTTGTGGCAAACACCTATGACATTATAGCAAAAAAATTAAGAAAAGACAAGTGGGTATTGGGGATTGAAGAGAGACAGGAAAATAGGAATAAGTTGTTGTTTTGCCTGGGAGATGGAAGCAGTGGGGCAGTAATTGCTAAGACGGGTGACTTTTTTGTCTTTGATGCCACAGGGGATAATAAAGTCAAAGCCGGACAAGTCACAGTTGATGTTGACGGCGAAACCGTGCATTGTTATCCAGCGTTTGACTTTAATGCCAATAGCGGCTATTTTCTCATCCCCTACCCAGACGCCTGTTAAACCTGGGATTCTTCTGCCGCTGATGCCATATTTGGCCAACAGTTGGATCACCACCTCTTCTAGTTGTCGGAGGTACCAATGTAGGTCTTGCTTGTACATACGTAAATCCAGGATAGGGTAGCATACTAGTTGTCCTGGACAGTGGTAGGTCACCTCGCCGCCTCTTTCCACGCGGTAGACTTTCCCTGGGAGGGAGTGTGGGGGGAAAAGGAGGTTCTCCAGACTGGCACCTCTCCCCAGGGTGTAGACGGGGGGGTGTTCGGCGAGAAGGAGGGTATCGGGGTATTGCGGGTTTTGGAGTTTAGCCTGGACTAGTTGTTTTTGGTATTGCCAGGCTTCTTCATAGGGGATTAATTGTAAATCCTCTACTTGTATTTTCCTTTTTCCTTCCCTCATGGTTTGGGGGGTTTATTGGGAGAGGGTGCGACGTTTGAACACCATTTCGTAGACTTCAATGATGTCTCCCACTTGCCACTGATGGAATTTGTCTACACTAATACCGCATTCAAAACCGGCCGCCACCTCCTTCACGTCATCTTTGAAACGACGCAGGGAGTCTAGGGTGCCTTTGTATATTTCTTGGCCGTTGCGTATTACTCTCAGGTTACGGTTGCGTACCACCTTTCCTTCAAGCACATAACAACCGGCCACCGCCCCCTTGCTTACCGGGAATACGGCTCTTACTTCGGCTTTTCCGAGGAACTGCTCTACCTCCTCGGGCTCTAGCAGCCCCTCCATTGCCGCTTGAATATCATCTTTTAGCCTATAAATTATGTTGTATTGCCTTATGTCTACATGATAACGTTCAGCGGCCTCTCTAGCGCCGGGGGCCAGGGTGGTGTTGAAGCCAATTATGACGGCGCCACTGGCGGCTGCCAAATCCACGTCGGTTTCGGTAATTTCGCCGGCTGCTGAGAGAAGTACTCGTATTTGTACCTCTTCTTGGGGCAGAGTCTTCAACTCTTGTAAAATAGCCTCTACTGAGCCCTGCACGTCGGCTTTGAGGATGAGATTGAGTTCTTTTAGTTCTCCTTTTTGAGCCTTGGCCGAGAGGGTGCTCAAACTTACCCGACGGGAGGCTTGGAGCTGTAGACGGTAGTCTCTCTTCTCCTCGGCTCGTTTTTCTGCAACGGTTCTTGCCTCTTTTTCATTAAGATATACCTCAAACTCGTCACCGGCTTCAGGCAACTCGTTGAAACCCAACACCTCTACGGGGAAGGAAGGACCTGCGGCTTCCACTTTCTGGCCGCGATCGTTCATCATAGCCCTGATTTTGCCCCAGGTAGCGCCAGCCACTACTATGTCTCCCACCCTGAGAGTACCGTTTTGTACCAGTAGGGTAGCCACATTGCCACGGGTGCGATCCAAGTGAGCTTCCAGTACTGTTCCTTTGGCAGGGCGTTCAGGGTTGGCATATAGTTCTTCCACCTCTGCCACTAAGAGAAGCATTTCCAGAAGAGTATCTAGGTTTTCCCCTGTCAGGGCGCTCACGGGCACCATTACCGTATCGCCACCCCATTCTTCGGGCACTAGTCCCAATTCTGCCAATTCTTGTTTTACCCTTTCTGGGTTAGCTCCAGGCTTATCTATCTTGTTGATGGCCACCACAATGGGTACTCCGGCGGCTTTGGCGTGACTTATAGCCTCTTTTGTTTGCGGCCTAACCCCGTCATCTGCGGCCACTACCAGTACGGCAATATCTGTCACTTTTGCCCCTCTTGCCCTCATGGCGGTGAAGGCCTCGTGCCCTGGGGTATCTAGGAACACTATTTGTTCTATCTTTCCTTCATGTTCTACGTCCACATAGTACGCGCCTATATGTTGTGTAATACCCCCCGCCTCTGTCTGAGCTACTTTTGTCTTACGGATAGCGTCCAAGAGGGTGGTCTTGCCATGGTCTACGTGTCCCATGATGGTGACAACAGGGGGACGTTTCTGGAGATTATCCAAATCCGCCTCGGTTAGCATTTCTGTCTTGGTGGCGGTGGGTTTTTCCTCTTCTTCGGTTATTACTTCAACTCCTAACTCTGAGGCCACCATCTTGGCGGTTTCCAAATCAAGGGTTTGGGTAATGGTTACTGCTATGCCCTTGTAGAAGAGTTTGGTAATGATTTCCGTGGGGGGTACTTTTAGCATTTCCGCCAATTCGGCACAAGTGGGGGGGCGGTTAAGGACGATGAATTCTGGTGGTTTTTCTTCTTCCTCTTTAGCCTTCTTCTCTACCTTGGCCTCTGGTTTTTCCTTTTTGGCCCCAGTGGGCTTCTTGGCAGTGGTGGCCTTTGCCTTGTCTTTTTCGGCCTCCTTGGGCGGTTTAGGTGGACGTGCCAGGGCCAGACTGAGGACGGGACTTTCCTCCTCCTCCTCTTCAAACAGTTCTTCTAGTTCTTCCTCCTCCTCCTCGTCCAGGAAGAGTGCACGACGTTTTTTGCCTTTTTTCGCTTCTTTGCGGACTATTAATTCTTCTTCGTCCTCATCTCTTGTTCTTTCTGGGCCTTTCTTTTGTTTAGGCTTGCGGACTTTGGGTTTCTCCAATAGTAGCTCTTCTGCCGCTTCTAATTCTTCTTCTTCCCCTTTAGCCTTTGTTTCTGGGACTTCCCCTTCGACGGGAGGAGTTACTGGCCTTTGTGGTGGTTTTTTGAGGGTGGGTTTTGGTGCTAGTTTAGGCTTTTGTTCCCCTTCTTTCTCCTCTGTGCCTTTAGTGGTGGCTGGGGCTACCACTTGTGTAGTAGTTTTTTCCTCCTTGAGGGGAGGTTTTTCGCCGGGTTTGCCTCGACGGGGGGGTGTGGGGGCCCCTTTATCTCTCCTTAGATTACCCGGTTTAGACTTTTGTTTTTTGGCCTCTTCGGTTTCTTCTGGGGCGGCAGTAGTTTTCTTTTCTTCCACTGCGGGGGGATAGTTGGGTTTTTTGAGGGCTGGGGGTGATTTCAGGACTGGTTTTTGGGGGGTTGCGGGGGGGG